>JAGBSR010000066.1 GCA_017631745.1 Clostridia bacterium
GCGGCGGCTACGCGAACGCCCCGCAGGTGCTTACCGTGGATCCACAGCATCCCCGCGCCGTCACCGGCGGCGAAGCCCCCCTCACCTCTACCGCCCCCTAAAAATAAAACAGCGGGAAGTTTTCACCTTCCCGCCCTAATGACTTTTATTACATAGTCTTTGTTGTAAGCATAGCAAATGCATATGTATCATTTGTCATATACTCTTTTTCCGATGTGAAATGCTTAAGCATTCCGTTAGGAATAACAAAGGTAATATACATACCTTCTACAGGATCGGGCACACCGTCTGTAAGAGTAACTTCAATAATCTGATATTTACTGCCGGTATTTTCATCCACATAAATTTCTTCTGTCATTCTGTAGTATGCAGAATACTGAGTTGCACCGATAAGCTGCTTCTTGATAACCTTTTCATATATGGGATTACCGAATGCATCTAATACAACCTGACCGTTTTCATCAAGCTTCTTTACATCAACAGCTACATTTTCAAATCTGCCGCCAAGATAGATTTTATCGTTTTCACTGAATGAAGCATATTTGATATTATCCTCATAGTGCTCAACAGCTATCTGATAAGTTCGCTTGTTGGCATAATAATCGTGTTTTTCTGTAACAAGCTTGCTGATATCAAAGGTTACATCCTTTACTACAGGGGGGTTGGGGTCTGCTTCAAACATTGTTTTATAAAAACCGAAGAAAGACTGCAGAGTTCTTCTTAATGCTTCAATTGCTGTAGTAAATACTCTTACAAAGCGGATTTTGCCGTCAGTCTTTTCCTCCCATACTGCATAAAGAGTCTTGTTGCCGTCGATGTAGATTTTATCACCTGCATAGTAGTACTTGCCTGTATCTTCATCTTCCCAACAAACGAACTGGTAATCAACAGCCAGAGGAATATCATCAGTTACAGTATATGTACCCGGTCTTGTAAAAGAAAAAGTGGGACTGGGCTTATACATAACTGAAACGCCTGTAAGACGTTCATTTGGGTCGTAGGTGATACCAAAGATAATAGGCTCATCGGGTTCCATACCCATATTAATTGTAATGTTTGTTAAAACCTCGTCAAATACACTTGCTGCAGAACTTGTTATGCCTAAGCAAGAAAAAAGGCAGACAAAACAGAGCAAGAGAGCAATAAGTTTTTTCATAATTTTTACCTCCTGATACTACAAGTGTATATATTATACATTAAACAAATCAGCTAATAATTACAATTTAGAAATATGATGTAAAAATATACCATTACACAAACAATTAACACTTTAGAAATTAAACAATAAAAAGTCAAAAACATATTTACTTTTAGAGCGAAAAATATTACTATATATGAGGTTAATCCTTTTTACGGCAGGTGAGTGAAAATGAAAATCCTATTTATCTGTACAGGCAACACCTGCAGAAGCCCTATGGCTGAAGCTATTGCAAAGAAAAAATATTCCGATACAGATTTTTCAAGCTGCGGTCTTTGCGCTTTCAGCGGTGACAGCGCCACTGCCGAAAGCATTGAGGCCATGAAAGAATACGGCATTGATCTCAATTCGCACAGAGCAAGACCCTTTAATGAATATATGGCAGATGAATATGATTTGTTTGCCGTTATGAGTCCGTCTCATTATCAGACTCTCTCACAGCTTATTCCCGAAAATAAGCTCGTTATTCTCGGTGGCGGCATACCCGACCCTTATGCAATGGATCAGGCCGCGTACATAAGCTGTGCCCATATGATAGAAAAAGCAGTCGATGCTCTTATGTCAGAAAATATAAAACCGCTGATTGTACCTATGAGTCAGAGTCACATAAAAGAGGTTGCCGAAATAGAAAAAGAGTGCTTCAGCGACCCCTGGAGCGAAGAAGGCCTCTTAAGCGAGCTCGATAATGATACTGCTTATTTTTATGTCTGCAAAAAGCAGGACCAGGTTGCAGGTTATGTTGGCACTCATATAGTGCTCGATGAATGTTACATTGCCAATGTTGCCGTCAAGCCCGCTTTCAGGCGTATGGGTATAGCAGAGAAGCTGCTGGACTTTGCCGAAAAAAATGCAATGGAGAAAAATTGCAGTTTCATATCTCTTGAGGTAAGAGTAAGCAATATCCCCGCCATTAATCTTTATAAAAAACGAGGCTACATTTCTCAGGGGGAAAGAAAAAACTTTTATTCCCACCCTACAGAAAATGCCCTTATAATGACAAAAACTTTCAGTGAGGAATAATTATATGAAAATTTTAGCTATAGAATCATCCTGTGACGAAACCGCTGCAAGCGTTGTGGAAGACGGCAGAAAAGTCCTTCCCAATGTTGTTGCATCTCAGGTTGCAGAGCATAAAATCTATGGCGGTGTAGTACCCGAAATAGCATCAAGACGCCACGCAGAAGCTATCAGCGGTGTAGTAGAAAAAGCTCTCTCAGATGCAGGATGCACTCTTGATGATATTGATGCGGTTGCCGTTACATATGCTCCCGGCCTTATCGGCGCACTGCTTGTAGGTGTAAACTACGCCAAAGGACTCTCATATGCCAAGGGGCTCCCCCTTATCCCCGTACACCATCTGCGCTCACACATTGCGGCTAACTATATCACCCATCAGGATCTTCAACCGCCATTTTTCTGTCTTGTTGTCAGCGGCGGTAACACTATGATGGTAGAAGTCAAGGATTACACCGACTTCAAGGTTATTGGCAGAACAAGAGACGATGCTGCAGGTGAAGCTCTCGACAAAGCAGCCCGCACAATGGGCATTCCCTATCCCGGCGGACTTAATATGGACAGGCTCGCTAAAGACGGCAACAACACTGCTTTCAAATTTCCGACACCAAAAGTTGATGGCTGTCCCTATGACTTCAGCTTCTCAGGTCTTAAGACGAGCGTTATCAATACAATTCACAATGCCGAGCAAAAGGGCGTGGAAATAAATAAAGCAGACCTTGGTGCTTCCTTTATGAAGGCCGTTTCAAACTGTCTTATTAAAAACACCGAAAAGGCAATGGAGGATAACGGCTACTCCACCCTAGTGCTTGCAGGCGGTGTTTCGGCCAACAGTGTCCTTCGTGCAGATGTTATCGACCTTTGCAAAAAGCACGGCTGGAAGCTTTACCTGCCTGAGCTTTCTCTTTGCGGTGACAATGCCGTTATGGTCGGCTCACAAGGCTATTACGAATACCTTGCAGGCAACATTGCTTCTCTTGAACTCAACGCCTATGCAGGCAAGAGCATTGATGAAAACTGACAGCTTTACAAAGCACGGAAGTCATCCGTGCTGTGTTTTTTATGTCTGATGAGGAAACGGCTACGGGGGCTCCGTGAAATCGCAAAGCGATTTCCGAGGATGCCTATAGCATCCTCCACCGTACACGGTGACGGAGCCCCCGTCTCACCTCTACCGCACTGTAAAAAAACAGCAGTAACACTCTTCACCCTTTCGCGTATAATGAGAATGTAAGCGGAAAGGAGGTTGGGCAAATGGCTTGTAATAACGGTTTATTCGGTGGCAACAGCTGCTGCAGTTGGATTATCATCCTTCTTATCTTATCAATGTGCGGCGGTGAAGGCGGTCTCTTCGGTGGCGGTAACAGCTACAGTAACTGCGGTTGCGGCAACGACTGTGGCTGCAACAACGGTTGCGGTTGCTAAGTTGAAATCTGCTGAAAGTCTCTGCAAAAGCAGAGACTTTCTTTTTTTGCATAAATTTTATCAAAAGGTCAAAAATAACACCGTATAAGGTGGCGATAAAAATTATGCAAAAAATACATTTCAAATCATCGTACTCTGCCGAAAACTTTGACCTTCATCACATTACCGACCCTTTTTCAGAACATTTAAGGTCAAGAACTCAGGAGCACAGCCAAAGATTCATAAAATATGAAAATTCTCAAAAATCGATGAAAATTCAAGAAAATGAAAGCTGAAGCAGTAAAATCAGCTCTTTTTATTTCGATTTGACCTTTTTTGACCTTTGAATTAAAGTCAAAGTGAGCTATAATAAAAATCAAGAAAGGTCAAAGTTAGTCAAAGTCAAAGGATGTGATCTTATCAATATTTCAAATTCAATAGCTCAGATGATCATTCAGATGCTGGACGATAAAGACGAAATCGAATTTCAGAGAAACATACTAGCTCAGAATGTGGGTTGTGTGCCGAGTCAGATAAACTATGTGCTCTCCTCACGCTTCACTCCCGAAAGGGGCTATATAGTTGAAAGCAGACGCGGTGGCGGCGGTTGTGTCAGAATTACAAGAGTAAGCTATGACAAAAACACACTGCTTATGAATGTAATCAACAGCATCGGATTATATATCTCCGAAAACACTGCCAACGACCATATATTAAATCTGATTCATCATCAGCTTATCACCCACCGTGACGGTGCAATAATTTCATCGGCTCTCAGTGACAGCAACTTCAAGGGTCTGCCCGCTGAAATAAAAGATGCTGTAAGAGCCTGCATATTCAAACAATCACTTCTCACTATAATAAGACAAGAATATTAAATCATTAAGGAGGTAATTATTATGTTATGTCAGAATTGTAAAGCAAACGAAGCAAACACTCACATCAAACGCGTAATCAACGGTGAAGCTACCCAGAAGCATCTTTGCTCATCCTGCGCTCAGAGTCTCGGGTACGATAACTTTTTCAGCGACTTTACCTTTAATCTCCCCTCTCTGTTTTCGAGCTTCTTCGACGACAGAAATCTGCTTTTAGGCGAAACAAGAGCTGACCGCTGCGAAATCTGCGGTTGCAGCTTTGAGGATATCATCAAGTCAGGCAATGTCGGTTGCAGCAACTGCTATAAGAAGTTTTACAGCAAGCTTCAGCCTTCTATTCAGAGAATCCACGGCAAGGTAAAGCACTCCGGTAAGGTGCCGCCAAAGACTGCCGAGCCCGTTGTTATAAAAGAAAAAACAGCCGAAGAAAAAATTGAAGACCTGCAAAAAGAAATGGCTAAGGCTATCGAAACTCAGAACTTTGAAAGAGCCGCAGCCATCAGAGACGAAATAAAACAACTGAAAGGAGAAAACTGAAGATGAACTGGTACAAAAATAAAGGCAACGAAGGCGATATCGTATTAAGCACCCGTGTACGCCTTGCGAGAAATCTCACAGAATATCCTTTCCCCATAAGACTCGATGAGGCTCAGAGAAGAGATATCGGAAACACAGTAAAAGAAATTTTAGACACAGATAAAACCCTCAAGCTCAACTTCATCGATATGTCCTCTCTCTCCTCGGCTGAAACTGTCTCTCTTGCAGAAAAGCATCTCATAAGCCCGGAATTCGCTTGCGATACTCTTGGCAGAAGCTTGCTTCTTTCAGATGACGAGGACATAAGCATTATGATTTGCGAGGAAGATCACATAAGAATACAGACAGTTTATCCCGGTCTCTCTCTTGAAGAGGCTTTTGAAACTGCACTTAAAATTGATGAAATTCTCGAAAACAAGCTCTCATACGCCTTTGATGAAAACTTAGGCTATCTCACTCAGTGCCCCACCAATATCGGCACCGCTCTACGTGCAAGCGTAATGCTTCATCTGCCTGCACTTAATAAAAAGGGTGCGATGCAGAGACTTTCAACCACCGTTGCAAAGCTCGGCCTCACTCTTCGCGGCTCCTACGGTGAGGGTAGTGAAGTATCGGGAGATATCTATCAGCTGAGCAATCAGGTAACTCTCGGCATCAGTGAAGAGGCAGCTATCAAAAATCTCAACTCAATAGCTATGCAGATAATCGCCCAGGAAAAGCAGGCCCGTGCTCTCCTTATTAAAGACGAAGATTATCTCGACCGCATATACCGCGCTTACGGCATTCTTAAAAGTGCTTATAAGCTCACCTCAAAAGAGCTAATCAACCTCATATCTTATGTACGCGTCGGCGTTTCCGAAGGTATACTGGATATACCTGCCGAAAAACTTCGCGAACTGACAGTGCTTTTACAGCCTGCTACTCTCAATGCACATAGCGGCAAGATACTGACTCAGACTGAGCGCGATATATTAAGGTCACAGAAAGTAAGAGAAGAACTAGCATAAACATTGGCGACGGGTCATTAAGACCCGTCGCTTTCAGTTTGCCTTTGAGGTTGGGCGGCGGCTCCGCAAAATCGCCAAAGGCGATTTTAGCGAGTGTCCTCGGCACTCGCCTGCCGAACCACCTTCGGCAGCGGAGCCGCCTGCCCTCTGACAGCAAACACATCAATTCAAGGAGGAAAAGATTATGTATAAATTCACAGGCTTCACCGAAAAAGCTAACCGAGCTCTTAACAGCGCAGTCGAAACAGCAGAAAATTTAGGTCACACCTATGTTGGCAGTGAGCACCTTTTATGCGGCATTGTCAAAGAAGGCGGCAGTGTAGCAACATCTCTTATGGCATCCAAAGGTATAACACCTACAAGTGTTGAACAGGAAATCAGAAAAACCGTAGGTGTCGGCATTCCAACTGTACTCACTCCCGATGACTTTACTCCGAGAAGCAAGCATATTATAGAGCTTTCTGTATCTGTAGCTGCCAAGGAAAATGCAGGCTATGTGGGCACTGAGCATCTTTTAAATGCAATACTCAGCGAGGACGACAGCTGTGCTGCATTCATACTCTCTCAGTTGGGCTCCGACGCTCACAGCATACTTTCAGAAATCGACTCATCTTCAGGCAGAAGCCCCTATTCCCCCACTGCTTCAAGACGCAATTCAGGCAGCAAAAAATCATCCACCCCAACTCTCGACAAACACGGTAGCGACATTACTGCAAAAGCTCTCAGAGGAGAAATCGATCCGGTTATCGGCAGAGAAAAAGAAATCGAAAGAGTTATCGAAATACTCTCCCGCCGCACTAAAAACAATCCCTGCCTTATAGGTGAGCCCGGTGTGGGCAAGACCGCCATTGCCGAAGGGCTCGCTTTAAAAATATCAGAGGGTGAGGTGCCCGAGCTTTTAAAAAGCAAGCGCATTGTATCTCTTGATCTTACAAGTATGGTTGCAGGCACTAAATACCGAGGCGACTTCGAAGAGCGAATCAAAACCTGCATTGAAGAAACTGTCAAAAGCAAGGATGTCATTCTCTTTATCGATGAGGTTCACAATCTTATCGGTACCGGCTCCGCCGAGGGTGCAGTAGACGCGGCAAATATCCTGAAGCCTTCTCTTGCAAGAAGCGAGCTTCAGGTTATCGGTGCCACCACCTTAGAGGAATATAGAAAATATATCGAAAAGGACAGTGCTCTTGAAAGACGCTTTCAATCTGTAAAGGTCGGTGAGCCCACAGCAGAGGAAACTGTAGAAATTCTCAAGGGACTTCGCAGTAAATACGAGGCTCACCACAAGGTAAAAATCACCGACGAAGCTATTAGCAGTGCCGTTAAGATGTCCACCCGATATATCAGCGACAGATTCCTGCCCGACAAAGCCATCGACCTTATCGACGAGGCTTGCTCAAAGGTACGGCTTCGCTCTTATACTATGCCTCCCGAAGTCAAGGAAATAGAGCAGAAGCTCAAAGAGGTAACGGCGGAAAAAGCAGCGGCAGTCAACTCTCAGGATTTTGAGGGTGCGGCGCGCTTACGGGATAAAGAAAAGGAGCTTATGAGCGAGCTGACAGTGGGCAAAACCAACTGGAAAGAAAAATCTTCTCACGGTTTTTCCGAAGTAACGGCAAAAGAAATAGCCCTGATAGTTTCAGGTTGGACAGGTATTCCTGTAAGTGAAATAACCGCAGAAGAAGGCGAGAAACTTCTGAAATTAGAAGAAACCCTGCATCAAAGAATTGTCGGTCAGCATAATGCTGTCAGCGCTGTTGCAAAGGTTATAAGACGAAGCCGAAGCGGTCTCAAGGACCCTGACCGTCCTATGGGCTCATTTATATTCTCAGGCCCTACGGGTGTGGGTAAAACTGAGCTTTGCAAGGCTTTAGGTGCAGCTATGTTCGGCGATGAAAATGCCGTTATCCGTCTTGATATGAGCGAATATATGGAAAAGCACAACGCCTCAAAATTAGTGGGCTCACCTCCGGGCTATGTGGGATATGACGATGGCGGGCAGCTGACGGAAAAGGTTCGTCGCAAGCCTTACAGCATTATACTCTTCGACGAAATCGAAAAGGCTCACCCTGATGTTTTCAATATGCTCTTACAGATTCTTGACGACGGTATTCTTACAGATTCCACCGGCAGAAGGGTTGATTTTAAAAATACTGTTATCATTATGACATCCAACCTCGGTGCAAAGCAGATTGCAGGTCAGGTTAAGTCTATAGGTTTCGGTGAGGACAGCGAAAAAATTTCCGACGAAAAAATCAGAGGTGCCGTTATGGGCGAGCTAAAAAAAGCTTTCCGACCTGAATTTTTAGGCAGAATTGATGAGGTTATTGTTTTCAGTCAGCTCAGCAGTGACGATATAAAAGAAATTGCAGGCAGGATGATTGATACTCTCAGAAGCAGACTTTCTGCAATGGATATTCATATGGAATTTTCACAGGAGGTTATCGACTTTGTTGCCAAGGCAGGCTTTGACCCCGTTTACGGTGCAAGACCTTTACGAAAAGCTCTGCAGAGCTCTCTTGAGGATAAGCTTTCGGAAGAAATATTGCAAGGCAATGTCAGCGCCGGAAAAAGCTACAGATGCACTCTTTCGCAAAATGAGATAATATTTTCTGAAGAATAAAAAGCAATCACCCTCATATAATATAAAGGGTGATGAAAATGAAAATGAATATGAACAAAAGCAAAACTAAAATTTATGCTTCTTCTATAGCCATAGCTCTTGTAGTCGGCGGTCTGTCTGCATTGCTGACCAATATGGGTATGGACAGTTACAAAGCCGCTGAAAAGCCTGCACTCACTCCCCCTGATATACTTTTCCCTATAGTGTGGACTATTCTCTACATTCTTATGGGTATAAGTGCCGGCAGAATATGGATAGCAACAAAAGACAAACAGCACAACAGCGGTCTGCTTGTGTATCTTATTCAGCTTGCAGTGAATTTTCTGTGGAGTATTTTCTTTTTCAATCTTCAGCTTTACGGATTTTCCTTTTTCTGGTTACTGCTCTTATGGGTGCTGATAATTGTGATGATTGTGGCCTTCAGTAAAACAGACAAGATTGCGGCATATTTACAGATACCTTATCTGTTGTGGGTAACCTTTGCAGCTTATCTTAATTTTATGGTGTGGATGCTGAATAAGTAAAGTTTTGTCAAACTTTTACAAAAGTTTGTAGGGTGCGGGGCAACGCCCTGCAACATTGATAAACATTGAATAATTAAAAGCAGCAGATACCTTTTGTAGGTTAATCTGCTGCTTATCGTTTTTTTGTTTCGCCCTCGCCGGGCAGGCATTACTTTTTTTGTAAAAAAAGTAATCAAAAAAACTTTACTTATTCATCCCATTTATATTTCGTCAATTCACCGCTGCATAAAAGCTCGGGAAATCCCCACTGACGAAGCACCTCATAAGTGGCAATGGCAACCGTATTTGAAAGATTAAGACTTCGCGCATCACCTATCATAGGCATACGAAGGCAAGTGTCAGGATTATCCTTGAGTAAGCTCTCGGGCAAGCCTGCATCCTCTCTGCCAAAAACTATATAAGCATTTTCAGGGAAAGATACATCAGAATATATGTGCTGACCTTTTGTGGTGAAATAAAAGAACTTGCCGTCTTTATTTTTTTCAAAAAAGTCGCTGAGGCTGTCATAATAAGTAATATCTAAAAGGTACCAGTAATCAAGACCTGCACGCTTCAACTTTTTATCGTCAACAGTGAAGCCCATAGGCTTTACAAGATGCAAAGATGCTCCCGTTGCGGCGCAGGTACGGGCAATGTTACCTGTATTCTGAGGTATCTGAGGTTCTACGAGAACGATATTTAGC
>JAGBSR010000008.1 GCA_017631745.1 Clostridia bacterium
CCGAAGAAGGTTGTTGCAACAAATATAATGCTCGGCAAGGACTTCGACACGCTTGTTATCACGGGTCCTAATACCGGCGGTAAAACCGTATCGATAAAAACTCTCGGTCTGCTTTCGCTTATGGCAATGTGCGGTCTGATGCTTCCCGTCAGCGACAGAAGCGAGATTTCGGTTTTTGATAATGTGCTTGCAGATATAGGTGATGAGCAGAGCATTGAGCAGAGTCTTTCGACCTTCTCATCGCATATGGTGAATATTATTAATATAATAGAAAAGGCTGATGACAAGAGCCTTGTGCTTATTGACGAGCTTGGTGCAGGTACCGACCCCATTGAGGGTGCGGCGCTGGCTATTGCGATACTCGAGGAGATACACCGCAAGGGAGCCAAGATTGCGGCTACAACTCACTATGCAGAGCTTAAAGCTTATGCCCTTGAAACTCCGAGAATTGAAAACGGTTCCTGCGAGTTTGATGTGGCATCACTCAAACCCACCTACAGACTCCTTATCGGTACCCCCGGCCGCTCAAATGCTTTTGCAATTTCACTGCGACTCGGTATGGGTCAGGAAATAATAGACAGAGCGAAGGCTCTCGTGTCAAGTGACAGCGCTCACTTTGAAAGAGTTATCGAATCTCTCGAAAGCAGCCGTCAGCAGTTTGAAGAGCAGACTGCACAGGCAGAAGAGCTTACGGCTCAGGCTGAAAAGGAAAAGAGAGAAGCTCAGAAATATAAGAATGAAATCGAGCGTCTTCGTGAGGAAGAATTGCAGAAGGCACAGTCTCAGGCTATAAGAATAGTCGAGCAGGCAAAGCGCTCGGCAGCTGCACTGACAGCTGAGCTTGAAAAGCTGAAAAAAGAAAGCGAAAGCGCAAGAGATAAAGCTGAAATGGCAAGACGTGCAAAACAGCTTATGAGAAAAGGCTATGCTGAGTTTGACGAGATAACCAATCCCGTTATTGCATCGGCATTGCAGGATGAAGACTATGTATTGCCGAGACCTCTTAAGGTCGGCGACGAAGTGCTTCTTTGCGATATCGGCAAGACTGCAACCGTAACAGCTCTCAAAGACAGAAAAGGGGAGTACGAGGTTATGGCAGGCATTATGAAGCTTCGTACCAAAGAGAGCAATCTGCGTCTTGTGGAAAAGAGCAAAAAGAATCAGCCGAAATCCCGAAGCGTACCAAACAGACAGGAACACCATTTCTCACCGGGCAGCGATGCAAACACCCGTTGTGACCTTCGCGGTATGAATGTGGAAGAGGGTATTATGGAGGTTGACAGATATATCGACCAGTGCCTCAGACTCGGACTTAATGAGCTGACGGTTATTCACGGCAAGGGTACAGGCGTGCTCAGAAAGGGATTGCAGGAGCACCTGAGAAAGAGCAGGTTTGTTAAATCCTTCCGCCTTGGTGTTTACGGTGAGGGCGAAAATGGTGTTACAATTGTGACACTGAAATAATCAGCGCGTTATTATATATAATGAAAAGAGGGAGTCTTCGGACTCCCTTTTAGTTTTGTTTATATTTTCTTTTGGTTGCTTCTCCACCTCTGAGGTGCCTTTCGGTTTTGTTTTTATCCAGTACGCACCGCACGCTTTCGCAGAGCTCACGGTCAATTCTGCCAAGGCGCCTTGTGACATCGCTGTGGACTGTAGATTTGCTTATGCCGTATTCCTTGGCGCACTGTCTTACGGTAGCGCCTGTTGAAGCAATATATTCACCTAAAATCAAGGGTCGGTTATGGCTATCGTTCATATCTTTCCACCTCGGGAAAGTATATGCTTGCAGGTGGCTGATATATTACATTATTTTAAGGCGTTGCTTTACGGCAAGCACGGGGGCTCCGCGAAATCGCCGTTGGCGATTTCAGCAGATGCTCAAAGAGCGTCTGCGCGCCGAATGAAATTCGGCGGCGGAGCCCCCCTCGTCACTTTGCACAAATTTAATCTGTTAAATTTTACTTAGCCTCTTAACAATTTTTTCAAATTTCTATTGATTTATTTTACTCGATAATCTATAATGAGTATGTGTAATTATGGGGGTGTAGTGCACCCTTTTACCGGGAAAGTGTAAATCAGAATTCTTCCGAGGGAAGCACAGGGAGGTCAGTTGTGTTCGGAAAGCAGTTCAGATTTGCCTTTCAGTATTTATAAAATTTTGACGGAAAATTATAAGCCGTCAGAAAATCTTCTTAATTTAAGGGGGAAATTTTCAAATGAAAAAATTATTGAAAAGATTAACCAAGAAATCATTTGCATTATTTATGACAGTAGTAATGCTTTTGTCATGCTGGGTATGGTTTGCTCCTGTTCCTGAGGCTCAGGCGGCTAATGGATCAAACTTAACTGCGGAACAGTTAACCGAGATTGAATCATTCTTCAGTGTTTCTGCAAATGATGCAGTTGTTAAGGAAACATATGGCAAATATTTTGCCAATGATGGAAACAGTTATACTTCAGATGCAAACTTGAACTCAATATATAATAATGTTCTGTACTCCGGAAATGCCGCTGAGGCTGTTAAGATTGGTGCGCAAAACATTAGATCTGGCCGTGGTGAACTTTCAAGTACAATCTTCTATTATCCTGCAACAGTTCTTTTTTATGATGGTGTTACTACACCTCAGTTCGGTGTGTCCATGGTTCTTGATGGAGGCACGGATGCTTACATCCAACACTATGGTACTAGTATCAGTGGCACCGGCCTTGCTTTAGGCAAGTGGCGTGGCTACGAGGATAATACTGTTGATCGTTGGAATAATCCGGTGATATTTTTGGATGTCTATTCAGGCTCAAATAGCGCTACTACCTCAGGTGATAACTCTTCAACTACTAATACAGTGTATCATCAAGGTACTTCAGGTGCTTGGACTACATACGCAAATGTTATTCAGGTTACCTCCGCCCCTTCTGATTATTATACATCTGTATCTCCGAAATTTACCACTCATGTAGGTGTACCTGCGTATGATGATGACTGTGACGATAATGATTTAGCTGCTGCAAATAAAACATATACTACAGGCAATGCAACTACTATATATATTATCAATACAGTAACTTGGGGCCAGGCTCTTTATGATGCTTGTATGTACTATTTTAATAATTATGATTCAACTAAAGATTACACTAATCTTGAGGCTTACAAGACAATAGTACAAAATCTTTTTGCCGCTAACCCTAATAAAATCACTAACTGGAGCAACCCTGCTACTGCTTGTGATACATATAAAACCAACGCTAAAAGTGCAGTTGATGCTTGGAATACTTTTAAAAATGCTGGTGGTCTTCAGGAAAAGAAATATACTGTTACCTGGAATAATGAAGACGGCTCATGGCTTGAAACTGACACTGTAACAAAAGGCACCAAGCCCGTATACAATGGCTCAAATCCTACAAAAGAACAAACTGTTTCCGAAACTTATACATTTGATGGTTGGAGAGACCAAAAAGGCAACAAGTTAGATGCTAATACAACCATTTCAGAAGATACTGTATATACTGCTGAGTTTAAGGCCTCAACCAGATATTATACTGTCAGATATATGGTTAATGGCAGTGTTTACTCGGAAAAAAATGACTATACATATGGTGCAACATTAGCTACAGCACCAAGAGATCCTGAAATTGCTGGTAAGGTTTTCATTGGTTGGAAGGGTATACCTGAGGATAGAAAGGTATATCAAAGCTTTGATATAACAGCAGAATTTGCTGATGTAATTACCGTAACTTTTAAAGATGGTGATACAGAAACCTCTTATCAG
>JAGBSR010000067.1 GCA_017631745.1 Clostridia bacterium
ATATTTTTTACGGTAGCTCCGACTCTGATTATATCACCGTCTTTCTCACACGGCAGGGTACCAACCTCAAAGTCGGTATAGGAAAGACCGAAGCCAAAGGGGAAGTGAGCCTCAATACCTTTTTTATCAAAGAGGGTATAGCCGTGATAATAGCCGTACTCGATATTTTTATCCTTTGCACCAAGATGAAGGAAAGGCGGATAATCCTCTGCCTTTTGGGCTATTGTAAAGGGTAGCTTGCCGGCAGGAGTAACATCACCGCTGATGATATCAGCCAAAGCATTACCGCCCTCAAGACCGCTGTAGAAGGACATAACAACGGAATCTGCAAGGTCGATCCAATCCTTGATAACATAGGCACTACCGCCCATAATATTTACGATAAGTTTTTTGCCGAGAGTTGAAAGAGCCTTGATAAGAGTTACATCCTCTTCGGGAATTCTTAAATCTGCTCTGTCACCGCCTGAGCCCTTAGGCTTTTTCTTTACATTGCCAAGGTTAACAAGGAACTCGCCCTCCTGAAGCCAGTCACTGCCAACGCAGACAACTATGTAGTCGCACTTTGCTGAAGTCTTCATAGCCTCTTTACAGCTCGAGCCGTTGTAAACAGCAACATTCTCTTCGCCGAAACGGTTCTTCATACCCTCATAGGGGGTAACGGCATATGGGCTGAAAACATTACTGCTTCCGTGGTCGCCTGTGTTGCGTTTATTCGCATATCTGCCTACAACGGCAATCTTTTTGCCCTCGGCAATGGGAAGAATTTTATCTTTATTTTTAAGCAGAACAATGCCCTTTGTTGCTGCTTCTCTGGCAAGAGCAATGTGCTCTTTCGAGAGAATAACTGATTTGTCCTGCTTTTTGTATTTAGGTAAGGTGGAAATAAGAGCTCGGAGTATTCTGACAGCAGATTTGTTGATATCCTCTTCGGTTATATCTCCCTTTTTAAGAAGATAGGAAAGTGCAGCATAACGGAAAAGGTATGGCATTTCCATATCCATACCTGCCTTAAGGCTTCTCTTGGCGTCATAAATGCCATAGAAGAAGTCAGAAAGAGAGAAGCCGTCAAAGCCCCATTTGTCGTGGAGAATATCAGTAAGCAGTTCCTTATTTTCACAGGCATAGGTACCATTGACCTTGTTGTAAGCACCCATAATTGACATTGCACCTGCATCGACACACTTTTTGAAATGGGGGAGATAAATCTCGTGAAGGGTTCTTTCGTCAGCTATTGCATTGGCTGAAAAACGAAGATCCTCGATGCTGTTGAGAGCGTAATGCTTGGGACAGGCGATGATGCCGTTATCTTGCATAGCCTTTGTAAGAGCAACACCCATTCTGCCTAAAAGATAGGGATCCTCACCGTAGGTTTCCTGGGCTCTGCCCCACATAGGATTGCGAAGAAGATTTATACATACACCTGCAAAAAGGTTAGCGTCAAGTGCAGATGCTTCCTTGGCAAAAACCTCACCGATGCGGTATTCGAGTTCATCGTCAAATGATGCACCTCTGAGCATAGATACGGGGAAGCAGGTACACTTGCCCATAACAATACCACGGGGACCGTCAGTGAACATTACGGGAGGTATGCCGAGTCGCTTACATCCGCCTGCAGGGTAGGCTTCACCATTGTAAAATCTGCCCTTTGTAAGAAAGTTTTTTGCTGTTACACCGAGAGCGTGTCCCTGAAGAAGACGGATTCTCTCACCAATTGTCATTTCCTTTAAAAGTAAATCTGCTACTTCATAAAGTTTTTCTTTTGTAGGCTCGGCAGAATAAAGCTCTGTCGCTTTTCTGAAATCCATAATATTTTCTCCTTTTTATGCCATTGTTGAAAGCATTTCTTTTGTTACCTCGTATTGCGTATCCTTACCGTTAAGGTAGTTGTCGAGCTGTTCTATCATATAATAAGCCATTCGGTGAGTTTCGTTGCCCATGCTGCCTGCAATATGAGGAGTAATGATAGCGTTCGGACACCAAAACAAGGGATTTATGTAGGGGATATATTCAAGCTTTAGTACATCAAGAACAGCCGTTCTTGACGGGTGAAGAATGAGATTTTTTGCAAGCGCCCATTCGTTGACCTGGTCGCCTCTGCCTGTGTTAATAAAGGTGGAATACTTTTTCATTGAGGTAAAATGCTTATTAGTGAAAACATTTTTCAGCTCTTTTTTGTTTGCAAGGTGGTTGCTGATTACATCGCATTCTTTAAAGAGTGTTTCAAGGTCAACAAGTGTAACACCCAGCTTTTCTGCTTTTTCTTCACTGCAAAACGGGTCATAAGCATAAACCTTCACATCGTATTCTTTAAGCCTTTCGGCAACCATTGAGCCAATAGTGCCAAGACCTGTAAGACCTATCTTTATATCAAAATTGCCTCTGCTTTTCTGTGTGTGAATGAAGGAAGCAGGCAGAGCAAGTCTGTATCTTTTTGCTCCCTGATAAAAGCCTTTTGAAGCGAGAATAATCTGCGAAACAGTATATTCTGCAACGGGTACTGCGTTAGCGGCAAAGGCGCTGAAAACCCTTACACCGCAGTTGAGGAAGGGTTTTGCAAAATACTGCACTGTACCTGCGGCATAAAAGACAAATTTAAGCTTCGGCAGATATTTTTTTATTTCCTCCTCACTTAATTTAAGCATACCCCATGTAGCAAATGCCACCTCGCACTCCGAAAGAAACTCATTGTGCTTTTCTATGTTGCCCTTATTTATAAGCTCCGGTGAAACCTCACCATACTCTTTTAATTTTTTCATTACATTTTCGGGAAAAACAAGGTTGAATTTACCCTTGTTTGTGCCAAGTAATGCTATCTTCATATTATCAACCTCAATAACTTTTAAGCTTTTCCGTGTCCTTAAAGAAGTTCTTTTCACTGCCTCCCGACACAAACTCAATCATAACAATTCCGTCAAAGCCTTTTTCCTTGAGTTTCTTAAGAAGAGTGTCGAGATAGTTTTTGTCTTTCTTTCTGAAAAGCTGTTCTCTTTTAAGGTCACGGTAGGATACATGAGCATCCTTTATGTAGGGGTAAGTTCTGTCAATTCTGTCAAGGTCATATTCCATACGGAAATATCTTGACTGAAAATAAGTTTTAAAATTATCTCTCTGCAGTTCTTTTATAAAACGAAGAATTGCATCGGTGTTGTTGTTAAAGGTGTTGTCGTGACATTCAGGGCAGACCATAAGGTTGTACTCTGCCGCAATATCACACATCTTTTTTGTGTTTTCAACAAGGCACTTATATTCCTTATCGGATGTTACCTGGCTGTTCTTTTTGCCAAGCCATATTCTTATTGACTTTGCACCCATTTCCTTTGCGATTTCACAAGTATAGGTCCACTTGCTCTCGTCAAAAACGGCAGAGTTGAAATAGCTTCCATAGGAGCTGATTTTTATGTCAGCCTCGTTGCAGAGAGCCTTTACCTTTTTTGCATCGAAAAGGGTTTTGACATGAACATCACCGCCCCATTCGATAAAGCTGATACCTGCTTTTTTTGCAAGCTCAACAACCTCTTCGGCAGTTTTCTTTCTGAAGGTAACACTGCAAAGACCAAGTTTAAAATAATTCATTTTACACCTCTGCAGCTGCAGCAAGCTCAGTTTCCATAGCCTGTTCTTTCTGCTTTCTGTATTCTACCAGCTTTGCTTCGACAGCATTTTCATCGAATTTGAAGAAGAGCATAGGTATAGCCTGAGCGATAAGTGCAATTGCACCCAAGGCTGTAAGCATAAAGAAAATGCCGTTGAGAAGAGCTGTATAGTTTACGCCGTCAATAATGTTTGCTTCCAATGTTGATGAGATAAGGGGTATTCTTGCACCATTGGTAATAGTCTCCATTTTTTCAGCGTTATAGCCGAGTCCATTGATGATGTTGAGAATAACAACGTTGAATACAGCTGCTGAAATTTTGTAAAGCAGACCCTTGAAGGAATATACTGTCGCTTCGATTCTCTCGCCTGATTCCATTTCAATACTGTCAGTAACGTCTGCAATAATGGATGTAAGAAGCACAAGGCTCATACCTACGGGG
>JAGBSR010000068.1 GCA_017631745.1 Clostridia bacterium
ATGAAGCTCAAGATAGCTTTCCTTGTTATAAGTTTCCTGGAAAAGGATATATGTACCGATGCCTGCATCCTTGAGCTTGCGGTAATTTTCAACTGTAGTTGCTGCTATGTTGACATTGACTCGTCTGATAGCGCCGTTTTTATGCTGTATGCTGTAGATTGTATCAATGCATTCGAGAATATATTCGATAGGGTTATTTTTCGGGTCTTCACCTGCTTCGATAGCAAGGCGCTTATGACCCATATCCTGCAGTGCGATAACCTCAGCCTTTACTTCTTCCTGAGTGAGTTTCTTTCTTGCGATTGTCTTGTTTTTAAGGTGATATGGGCAGTATACACATCCGTTTACACAGTAGTTTGAGAGGTACAGCGGTGCAAACATAACGATACGGTTGCCGTAAAATGCCTGCTTGATTTCTTCTGCGAGGGCAAACATTTTATCCACCTTTTCGGGAATATCACAAGCTAAAAGCACGCTTGCTTCTCTGTATGTAAGACCTGAGCAGGTGATGCCGTCTTCGGTTTTGCGAGGTCTTGCTTTTTCGATGAGAGCATCAATAAGCTCCACATTATGCTTGTTTTCCTCAGCATATTTTATTGTTGCAAGTATTTCTTCGTGGCTGATAAATTCTTCAGCCTTGAGTGATTTTGGATTATACATTGTTTTTTCCTCCTTATATTCTCGCACTCTAAGAATGCATATTGCTGTTTGGAGTTGCCTTTTTAACGGCATCAAACAGCTCTGTTATTCTTTGCAGTCGCCTCTTGCGGTAACTACTTTATATCCTATTTCTTTCAGTCTTTTTTTCAGGTCCTCTACACACTGAGCCGACTCCTGACCTGTAGAGATTTTATTGTCATAGAGCATATATTTCTTTCTCACCGATAAAGGTGAAAGGTTTGGCATTACAACATTTGCCCCTGCAAGCACACCTTTTTCTCTGCCTTTTTCATCCAGAGTGCCAAGTGCTGTTGTTGCAGGCAATAGGATATTGGGTTTTATGAGTCTTATGAGAGACAGCAGGAAAACCGTCAGCTCTGCACTGCCTGATTTTTCATCTTTGAAGGGCGTATCCTTGTGGCTTATGAATGGGCCTATGCCACACATATGGGGTGAAAATTCTTCGATAAATTTCAGATCTTTTGCCAGATACTCTGTCGTCTGATAAGGCGAGCCCACCATAAAACCGCAACCCACCTGATAGCCTATCTCCTTAAGCTGGCGAAGACATCGCATTCTCTCGTCAAACTTAAGACTATCGGGGTGGAGCTTTTCGTAGTGCTCCTTAACTGCCGTCTCGTGTCGAAGCAGATATCGATCTGCACCTGCATCGAAGAGGGACTGATAGCTCTCTTTGCTTCTCTCACCGAGGGATAGGGTCACGGCACAGTCGGGATATTCTGATTTTATTTCACGGATAATTTCGCAGAGCACCTCGTCGGTGTAATAGCTGTCTTCACCGCCTTGCAAAACAAAAGTGCGAAAGCCCAATTCGTAGCCCTCTTTACAGCATTCGAGGATTTCATCCTTACTCAGGCGGTATCGGTTGCAGTTTTTATTGGATTTTCTGATTCCGCAATAGTAGCAATCGTTTTTGCAGAAGTTGCTTATTTCGATAAGTCCGCGGATGTAAATTTCATTGCCGTAGTGTTTTTTTGCTTCTTCTCTTGCTTTTTCGGCAGAGTACGCCATAAGCTCACTACTGTAGTTTTTGATGAGCATTACATATTGGTACTCAGCAAGAGAGTGCTCTTTTTGCAGTTTGTCAATTAATTTAAAAAGCTCATTCTTCATAGGCTGTCACATTTGAATACGCAGTCTTGACGCTTACACCCTGTAGCTTACCTATTTTACCCGAAAGTGCAGATATCACATCCTGAGGTGCATCAATAGCGATTGAGACGATGCTCACGCCCCTTTTGCGGTAGGGGATACCCATCCTGCCGATGATGTAGTCGGCGTACTGATGCAAAAGGGCGTTGAGGCTTTCGACCGCTGAGCTTTCTTCAACGATAATGCCCATTACGGCTACTCGTGTTTCCATATTCATTCTCCTTAAAACAAAAGACCGCACCATAAGATGCGGTCATAAAAATACTTATAATTCAGGTGGCATTCGGGTGCACTGCCCCCTTGGTTGTAATTTTATTTGCACATCTTTCACTCAGAGATTTCTTTATGTCAGATTGTAGATTAATTATAACATAGCATATGCTTATTAGTCAAGCTTATCTGCGTTGTTAAGCAATATATCGAGCTGTTGCTGAAAGGTATAAGATATAGTTGGCACTTTACGGTTTGTCTTTTCTTGTCCCGAATACAAAAAGAAAGCAAAAATCACCTTTACTGATAGTTTTTGCTTGATTATTATATGGCAATATGCTACAATACAAAAAAACACTAAAGGATGGTAGAGATATGAACTTTAACAAATTACTCAGATACCTCACAGCGATTCTTATGGTTGGCGTCAACCTTTGGAATTTCGTTATAAACGATTATGCTTGGCCTGTTGTCAGCAAAGACGGCGCATATCTTATGGTTTATTTTGTAGGTAACGCTCCCGAAGAGCAGACTATTCATATGGCTGTCAGTGAAGACGGCTATAACTTCGCAGCTCTTAACAATAACGAAACCATTATCGAGCAGACTATGGGCACAGGCTGTGTACGCGACCCGTATATCTATAAAACCAAAGATGAAGAGGGCAAAGACTGCTATTACATAGTTGCAACAGATATGGACGCAATGCAGGGTTGGACTTCAAACCACGCTATTATTTTCTGGAAGTCCTATGACCTTGTAAATTGGGAAGATGAATTCGTACTCGACTTCCGTACATTTGAGGGTTGGGAAGGCTGTAACAGAGCCTGGGCACCTCAGATTATCTATGATGAAACTGTAGGCAAGCATATGGTTTATCTTGCCCTTTCAACCTGGGATGACCACAATACACCTCTTAACGAATACTGTGCTCAGCACTATTATGTTTACACCGAAGACTTCAAGACATTTACTCAGCCTGAGTACCTCTATGGCAGAAGAGGTGAAGTTGCAACAAATGCTGACGGATGGACTTTCACAGGTGTGCAGTGCATCGACGGCGATATGATTTATGACGAAAAGGATGACTGCTATTACCTGTATTTCAAAGAGGATTTAACTCAGAAGATTGCATATGTCAAGGCTAAGACTCCGAGAGATTTTGCTAAAGTAAAGGATACAGATTACACTATCGTATCACTTAATTATTTCGGCGTTGAAGGCAGTTTTATGTATAACATCACAGGCACAAACAAGTGGATTATGTTTATGGATGAATACAGCAACGGCACATTCTTTGCACAGATGACATCAGATTTCGAAAACTTCAGACAGTACAGACGTGCACTTTACAGCGTTGACCACCTCAGACCCCGTCACGGCAGTGTAACTACTATCAGTATGGATGAATATGAAAGACTCATCGATGCTTACGGCGTATCTGAAATTCCCGCTAAAGAGAAAGATTGATTGAATGAAAAAAGACAGAGACAATATTTACCCCATGACTAAGGTTGCTCTTTGTGTGAGCCTTCTTAGTGTGGTATCGTATTTTGCTTTGCCTTTGCCAATGACTCCCGTGGTGTTGTCTTTGCAGACACTTGCCGTGGGTATAATCGCACTTATACTTTCGCCCGGGCAATGTGCTTGGGCGATGGTTTTATATCTTGTAATGGGCGCTGTGGGTCTGCCTGTTTTTTCGGGCGGTACAGCAGGCGTGGGCAAGCTTTTGGGCCCGACGGGTGGATATTATTTTGGCTTTTTAATCAGTGCAGTTGCGGTGAGTTTATTTAAGGGCAAAGATATAAATTTAAAAAGGTACATTGCCGTAATGTTAGGTATAGCGATGCCGATTCAGCATTTATGTGCGGTGATTATGATGTGTATACACAACGATTTTGATATGAAGGCGAGCTTTGTCAGTGTGTCCTTGCCTTTTGTGGTGGGAGACATAGTCAAGGGTATTGGTGCGGCTATATTAGCGGCGGCAATAAACAAAGCTGAAAGCAAAAGTAAAAATAACTAAAGTTTTTTTGATTACTTTTTTTTCAAAAAAAGTAATGCCTGCCCGGCGAGGGCGATAAAAAAGCGAGCGAGCAGATTAGTTTCTGCTCGCTTTTATAGTCTCAATATTTAATTTTGTGGCAGGGCTTTGCCCTGCGATCCACGAGCTTTTGAAAAAGCTCGCCAAAACTTTAGTTATTTTTCTTATAATCTCTCAATTGCCTCTATCAGCTTATCCACATCTTCTTCTTTGGTTGCCCAACTCGTACAGAATCTCACCACATGCTTATCACCGCTTTTGCACCAATAACAATAAGCAAATTCCTCGCCGAGCTTTGCCATCTGTTCATCGGTCAGACACGGGAACTGCTGATTTGTGGGAGAATCAAAATAAAGCTCAATGTCCTTGCTTTGAAAAGCTTTTCTTATTTTCATCGCAAGTGATGTAGCGTGAGAGGAAATCTTATAGTAAAGTGAATCGGTGAAAAGGGTGTCAAACTGCAAACCTAAAAGTCTGCCCTTGGCAAGCATTGCACCTTTTTGCTTTTCAATATAGCGGAAATCCTTGGTATATTTGCTGTTAGTAATAACAAGCGCCTCGCCGAAAAGTGCACCAACCTTTGTGCCGCCGATGTAAAATGCATCGCAGAATTTTGCGATGTCGCAGATGGTCAGGTCACATTCTTCGCTCATAAGACCGTAACCAAGTCTTGCACCGTCGAGATAAAGAGGGATATCTCTCTCACGGCAGAGTGCAGAAAGCTCTGTAAGCTGAGCTTTGGAATAAAGAGTGCCGTTTTCAGTGGGGAATGATATATAAACCATTGCAGGCTGAACAATATGCTCGTGAGATGCGTCGGCATAATGGGCGTCGAGGATTTCTCTTACCTGCTGTGCATTAATAGTGCCGTCGTCGCTTGCGATGGTGATAACCTTGTGACCCGTTGCTTCAACTGCTCCTGTTTCGTGGGCGTTGATGTGGCCTGTATGTGCACACATAACACCCTGATGGGGCCTGAGCACACTTGAAATGAACAGCATATTTGTCTGAGTGCCGCCAACAAGGAAGTGGACATCAGCCTCGGGCATATTGATTTCACCCCGGATTTTGTCCGCCGCCGAAGCGTAATAGCAGTCCTCACCATAACCGGGGGTCATTTCCAGGTTGGTTTCTGCAAGTCTTTTTATAATCTCGGGCACTGCACCCTGAGTGTAGTCACATTCTAATCTTATCATTTCCCATTATCCTTCCATGCACTCGCAGAGTGCAATTCATGAAGCATAGCTTCAATTCATGCACGAAGTGCAATTCATTCTCGCACCGCAAGGTGCATATCGCGTTTGCCTTGGCGACATATCGACTTTGCACAATTTATATACTCTGCAGGGCTTCGCCCCGCACCCCACAAACTTTTGTAAAAGTTTGACAAAACTTTGCTTGTTCTTTATTTATACACCGCAGTAACTCTCTTAGCAAAGTTGCAGACAACCTCATAATTAAAGCTTCCGCACATTCTGCCTAAATCCTCAGCGGTAATGCCGTCACCGAGAATGGTTGCAGGCATACCGATTTTTACCTCGGGAATGTCGGTGACATCAACCACTACGAGGTCCATGCATACTCTGCCTATAACGGGTGCTTTCTTACCGCATATCATAAGGTGACCCGTACCCGAAAAGCTGCGGTTATAGCCGTCTGCATAGCCGATTGACACAGTTGCAATGCGTCTTTGCTCAGTTGCAACATAGCTTTCACCATAGCCTACAGCTGTGCCTTCGTCAATGTCTTTTATATGGATAACGTGAGCTACAACCTTCATTGCGGGAGTAAGCTTCACTCTCTCTTTATTTACTTCGCCTGAGGGGTACATACCGTAAAGGGCAATGCCCATTCTGACCATATCGTAATGCTGAACATCAAACTCGATAAGGCCTGCGCTGTTGCAGATATGCTTGATAGGTATGCTGATGCCCTCGTCTTCAAGCTTCTTGACGAAATCTTCAAAGCGTTTTGTCTGTCTGTCGGCAGAGGTTTTGTCTTTGTAATCCGCCTTTGCAAAATGGCTGAAAATGCCCTCGATAGTGAGACCGCGCATATTGGCAATCTCTCTAATCTGCACAATTCCGTTTTCGTTGTCGCTTACACCGATTCGGCTCATACCCGTATCAACGGCAATATGAATCTTACAGTTGATGCCGAGACCTACAGCCTTACCGCCTAATATACGCGCATCCTGAGCACTGCTGATAGTGGGAGTGATGCCGTATTTGAGAAGCAGGTCATATTCCGCAGGTGCACAGTAGGAGAGTACGAGAATGGGATTTTCTATGCCGTTTTCACGAAGCTCTACGCCCTCTCTCGCCGTTGCAACAGCAAAGAAGTCTGCCTTATTCTTGAGCTTTTCCGCTACCTGCACTGCGCCGTGACCGTAAGCGTCGGCCTTGACAACAGCCATTGCCTTAACGCCGTCTTTGGTAATGCCCTTAAGTGCATCGAAGTTTTTTTCAATTATATCAAGGTCAATTTCCTTATAGCATCTGAAATATTCTGCCATATTCTTTCACCTCTGAGTCTTACTGTTATATATTATTCCTCTGTATCCTCTGCTATATCAGCTATGCCGAGAATATCTTCAGCGCTTGTGCGGTCAATTTCTTCCACACTTCTGAGCTTTTTCTGAATGATGTCGTTTCTCGACTGCGCATCGTCAAGGCTCTTGCCTGCCTCGTTGATTTTCTTTCTGGCTTTGTCAAGAAGCACACCGAATTTATCGTACTGCACCTTAGCTGCGGCGAGCACCACTCGTACTTCCTTGGCTTTTTCATTGATAGCCATAGCTCTGAAGCCTACTGACAGTGAGTTGAGAAGAGCTGTTATGGTACTCGGGCCTGCAATCATAACTGAAAACTCACTCTGACATCTTTCAGCAACAGCATTTTTTGAGGAGATAATTTCGCTGTAAAGACCCTCGGTGGCAAGGTACATAATAGCAAAGGGAGTAGTGACGGGCTCGTTGATGTATTTTTTGATTTCCTTAGCCTGATTGATAACAGTTGTTTCCAGCGCCTTTCTTTCAGCTTCGGCAGCTGCTGTATCGCCTCTGTCGGTGGCGTCGCAAAGTCTGATGTAGCTTTCAACGGGGAACTTTGAGTCGATGGGAAGATAAGTCATAGCGCTCTTGTCGTCGCCTGAGGGAATCTTGACTGCAAACTCAACGATGTTTTTGCTGGCGGGATTTGTCATAACATTCTTCTCAAACATACCCGGAATTGTCTGGTCGAGAAGACCCTCGAGCTGTACCTCTGCCCAGGTGCCTCTTGCCTTAACATTGGTGAGGATTCTGTTGAGAGATGTTACATTTTCGGTTACACCCGTGGAGAGCACTTTCATTTCGCCGAGAGATGTATATACATTTTCAAGCTGTTCACTTACAGTTTTGAAGGATGTGTCAAGTCGCTTTGTGAGAGTTTCGTTGAGTTTTTCGTCAACGGTGATTCTCATCTGCTCAAGCTTTTCCTCGTTGCCCTTTCGCATTTCAAGAAGGTTGTTTGAAATCATCTCTGACATACGCAGATTGAAAGCATAGTTATCTGTGCTCATCTTTTCAATTTTCTTTGTCATTTCGCCCATCTGAGCGGTGATTTCTTTTCTCTGCTCGCTTTGCTGAGCGTTATTTTCAAGTCTTGACTTGCTGAATTCGTCTCTGACAGCACCGTAAAGTGCATTACTTTGCTGCACAGTCTGCTCGCGAAGTGATGTGATATTTTCACCGAGTTTTTCCTGCTGAGCAAAAAGTCTGTCAGTTTCTTGGCTATTTTTCTTTTTTAGCACCATAATCAGAAGTGCAAGGCATATAATAAGTAATGTGATGATAGCTATATCCAAAATGTAGTTCATTATATAAACTCCTTTCTTTTTGAGTTAGGAGTGAGGAGTTGGGAGTGAGGAGTTACACTCTTTATCCTGACGGCAACTCTATAATTAAATATTATATCAATAAAAACTATAACTTTAATTTCAAATTAGAAATATAACCTATTTATTATAAAGTTAGGAATGAAAAATATGTTAAAAAAATCTTTGTGCCTGATATTATGTGCTTTTCTTATACTTTCATGCTTTACAGCTTGCGGTGAAGTCAAGGGCTCCGATGCGGGTATTGTCTTCCCTATAGACAAAGACCCTGAATATCTCGACCCTCAGATTATCTCATTTACGGGCTCGAAAAATATCATAGCCAACTGCTTTGAGGGTCTTGTTACTCTTAACGGTGAAGGTGAAATAGTGCCCGGTTGTGCCGAAAGTTGGAGCGTGTCACCTGATGGGCTGACATATACTTTCCGCTTAAGACAAGACTGTAAATGGCGTGTAAGCATCTACGCAGGCCCCCTTATAGGCCTTAGCTCAAAGGAGACAAATTCTCTTCCTGTAACGGCTCAGGATTTTGATTTCGGTATCACAAGAGCATTACTGCCCGAGACAAAATCTCCCGTGGCAAAGGCTCTTTACTGCATTAAAAATGCCGAAAAGGTAAACACCGGTAAAGCCGATGCAAGCAAGCTCGGTGTAAGAGCAATTGATGAGCTTACTCTTGAAATTGAGCTTGAAAAAGCAGACCCCGACTTCCTCTTCACTCTTCTCGAGCCTGGATGTATGCCCTGCAACGAAACCTTCTTTGAGGCTACCGGTGGAAGATACGGTCTTGCGGTAAAATACCTAATCTACAACGGCCCTTTCTATATCAATAACTGGGTTGACGATGTGTCTGTATCAATAAGAAAGAACGACTACTATTATGACAGTGAAAACACAATGCCCCGCTCGGTGTATTTCTCAATCAACAACGAGCAGGATACCCGTCTTGATAAGCTCAGTGATAAGACATATTCTGTGTCTCCTCTTACAAAAGAGCAGGTCAGTGAAATAGCCGACAGCAAGAAATACACCGTTTCAGCCTTCGACAGCAGCATCTTATCTCTCGCCTTCAATTGCAGCGACAGTATCCTCGGCAATAAAAATATCCGCCGAGCCGTTGCGGCAACACTCGACTGTGATGTTCTCGAAGGTGAGCTCGGTGCACTTACGGCAAAGGGCATCATCCCCGATACTATGACTATCGGTACTCAGAGATACAGGGATGTTATTTCGGCAGTGTCCCTTTATAAAAATGATAAACCCACAGCACTTTTTGATAAAGGACTTGATGCTCTCGAGCTCGACAGATGCGACATCAGCATTATCTGCACTGCGGAATATGAGAACGCTGTGAGAAAGCTTATGCAGTCCTGGCAGGCGTCTCTTGGTATAAGATGCGGTATTTTTGTTGAGGTTGTCAGCGAAACAGACCTTATGGCAAGGGTGAACAGCAAAAACTATCAGCTTGCCCTCGTACCTGTGACTTACAGCACCAATATGGCTTTCGGTGCTCTCGAGAGGTACACCTCGGCATCTGCTGAAAATATAATAGGCTTCAGCGACAAAAAATACGATGCTATGGTCGGCGAAATTAAGCACGTGCAAGGACTTTCGCAGTCAGCCAACAAAACTGCCGAGGCTGAGAAATATCTCATCGATTCGGCAACTCTGATACCTCTTTATTCCCGTCAGATATTTATGGCTCAGGCCAAGGGCGTTTCTGGCACCTACTTCAATCTTACGGGTGACATAGCATATTTCAGACACACTCTCTCAAGATAAAGCGATTTACTGTTGCAAAGCGATAACAAGTTAGATATAATCAAAACGTTATATATTTCCAATTAAACGGAGGAATTAAAAATGAGCAAAGTTAAAAACGAAGCAAAAATCAAAAATCCCCTTATCGTAGCTGTTCGTGAACAGCTTGAACACAGAGCTACATGGCTTTATCTTCTTTGTGACGAAGCTTCAAAGCGCGGCCTTGATCCCAAAGATTTCGGCAGTGCAGCAGTTAAGCGCTGTGGTCTTATGCAGGGCAAGGGTCTTGTAGAAAAAGGCAAGACAGACTCACTTGTCGGTCTTCGCAAGACACTTTTCACTAAGCCTGCACAGTGGGTATTTGAAATGGATATCAAAAACTCAACAGACGACGAGCTTGAAATTCACTTCCACTACTGTCCTCTTGTTAAGGCTTGGCAGAAGGCAGGCTGCAGTGACGAAGAAATATCAATGCTTTGCGACATCGCAATGTGCGGTGACAGAGGCATTGGTGAAAGATACGGTGCAGAGCTTGATCTTCCCAAGACTATTGCAAACGGAGACGACATCTGCCACTTAAGATATCACAAGAAATAAAAAAGATTACGGCAGTCCTGACGGATTGCCGTTTTTATTTAAAGAGCGGTAGAGGGAAGGTGCGGCGGCTCCATAGCCGAAGCCAACGGCTTCGGCTCAAAGCAGACCCTCGCCGGGGCTGCTTTGTAAATCGCGTTGCGATTTGATGGAGCCGCCTCCCACCGGTTACGGAAGCTGTCGTAAAAACAAAAAAACTTTGTGAATTAATTAAAAAGTTTTTGCCTAACTCTTTACATTTGGGAAGCCTTGTGATATAATACCTAAGCATTGTGCCGTTTCTCGGTTTGCGGGTTTTGCTCAAATAGCACTTCACCGGCCGTATACTGGGGGCGAGCATGCAAATAATATTTTTATGAGGTGAAATGTCATGATGACAAAAGAACAGAAAACCGCAATTATCGCTGAGTACGCTACTCACGAAGGTGACACAGGTTCACCTGAAGTACAGATCGCACTTCTTACTTTCAGAATCAAGAACCTTACAGAGCACCTTAAGGACAACAAGAAGGACCATCACTCACGTCGTGGTCTCCACATGATGGTTGGTCAGAGAAGAAACCTTCTCGCTTACCTTCAGAAGAACGATATCGAAAGATACCGTGCTATCATCGCAAGACTTGGTATCCGTAAGTAATTGCACCCACTCGGCAGACATGATGACAAATTCGTGTCTGCCGTTTTTCAGGTAAAAATCGATACGAGGCAAACCAATTGGTTTTAGCACTAAATTGAGCCTTGTATATCGCAGGGTTGACTTTAATGCTAAATCCTGTCTCGTACCGAAAAAATATATTAAAAGCGAGGTAGAAAATTATGTTCCCTGAATTCAGAAAATTCGAAACTACACTTGCAGGCAGACCTCTTGTTGTTGAAACAGGCAAGATGGCAGGTCTCGCAGGCGGCTCATGTCTTATCAGATATGGCGAAACAGAAGTTCTTTGCACAGCTACTATGGCTGCAAAGCCCAGAGAAGGCGTTGATTTCTTCCCTCTCTCAGTTGACTTCGAAGAAAAGCTCTACTCAGTTGGCCGTATCCCCGGCTCATTCCAGAGAAGAGAAGGTAAGGCTTCAGAAAAAGCAACTCTTTCATCACGTGTAATCGACAGACCCATCCGTCCTCTTTTCCCCAAGGATATGAGAAACGATGTAGGTGTTGTTGCTACAGTTATGTCAGTTGACCAGGATTGCCTTCCCGAAATCACAGCTATGATCGGTGTATCAGTAGCTATCTCAATTTCAGAAATCCCCTGGGACGGCCCCATCAGCGGTGTATCAGTAGGTCTTGTTGACGGCAAGTTTGTTATCAACCCCACAGAAGCAGAAAGAGAAAAGTCAGAAATGGCTGTAACTGTTGCTTCAACTGCTGATCTTGTTGCTATGATCGAAGCAGGTGCTAACGAAGTTGATAACGAAACAATGTATGACGGTATCATGTACGCTCATAAGGTTAACCAGGAAATCGTTGAGTTTATCAAGGGTATCCAGGCTGAAATCGGCAAGGAAAAGGTTCCCTTTGAGTCACAGGATCCCGCAGCTGAAATGTTTGAAGCTATCAAGGAATTTGCTATCGATGATGTTAAGTTCGCTCTTGACACAGACGACAAGAGAATCCGTGACGAAAGACTCAAGCCCGTATACGAAAAGGTACACGAGAGATTTGACGAAGAATATGCTGAATGCATCGAAAAGATTGACGAATGCATGTACAAGCTCCAGAAGTTTGTAGTAAGACGTTGGCTCCTTGACGAAGGCAAGCGTGTTGACGGCAGAGGCATCAACGATATGCGTCCTCTCGATGCACAGGTTGATCTTCTTTCAAGAGTACACGGCTCAGGTATGTTCACAAGAGGTCAGACTCAGGTACTCACAGTTACAACACTTGGTCCCATGAGCGACGCTCAGCTTCTCGACGGTCTCGATAACGAAACAGAGAAGAGATATATGCACCACTACAACTTCCCCTCATACTCAGTTGGCGAAACAAAGCCCTCAAGAGGTCCCGGCAGACGTGAAATCGGTCACGGTGCACTTGCTGAAAGAGCTCTTGTACCCGTTATCCCCAGCGTTGAGGAGTTCCCCTATACAATCAGACTCGTTTCAGAAGTACTTTCTTCAAACGGTTCAACATCACAGGCTTCAATCTGTGGTTCAACACTTTCACTTATGGCAGCAGGTGTACCCATCAAGGCTCCTGTTGCAGGTATCTCATGCGGTCTTATCTCAGAAGGCGACCGTTTCATGACAATGGTTGACATTCAGGGTCTTGAAGACTTCTTCGGCGATATGGACTTCAAGGTAGCAGGTACTAAGGAAGGTATCACCGCTATTCAGATGGACCTTAAGATTGACGGTCTTACACCCGAG
>JAGBSR010000069.1 GCA_017631745.1 Clostridia bacterium
CACCGCAGGTGATTTCGTGAGTGCCTCGGCACTCACGGGTCGGATTTCATCCGACCGTGGAGCCCCCCTGCCGTCACCGCAAGCGTTAATTAAACCGTCAATAAAAGCAACAAAAAAGGCGGGTAGGAATTAACCTACACCGCCTGAGTTGGTCGCAATCAGCGTTCTGTATTCAATTAATACATTCCGCCACCCTGAGCCATTGCAGCAGCTGCAGCCGCATCAGCAGCAGGATCGGGAATATCTGTGATAAGTGACTCGGTTGTGAGCACCATTGCAGCAACACTTGAAGCATTTTCAAGAGCTGAACGGGTTACCTTAGTAGGATCAAGAATACCTGCTTCAGCCATCATTACATACTCTTCCTTAGCAAAGTTGAAGCCGTAGCCAACCTTACCGCTCGAAACGATTGAGTTGATGATAACAGAGCCCTCAAGACCTGCATTCTTAGCAATCTGACGTACGGGTTCCTCAAGTGCCTTGAGCACGATACGGATACCTGTCTTTTCGTCCTGATCTTCTGTAGCTTCGAGAAGCGCATTAACTGAAGGAATAGCATTGAGAAGTGCAACACCGCCACCTGCTACTGAACCCTCTTCAACAGCTGCCTTTGTAGCTGCAAGAGCATCGTCGATTCTGAGCTTCTTTTCCTTCATTTCTGTTTCGGTTGCAGCACCTACCTTGATAACTGCCACACCGCCTGCAAGCTTAGCAAGTCTTTCCTGAAGCTTTTCTGTATCGAATTCTGATGTTGAAGCTTCAATCTGTGACTTAATCTGATTTACACGAGCCTTGATAGCAGCCTTGTCGCCTGCACCATCAACGATAGTTGTGTTTTCTTTTGTAACAACAACCTGGCGAGCTGTACCGAGCATATCAAGAGTTGCAGTGCTAAGTTCAAGACCCAGGTCGCTTGTGATAACCTGACCGCCTGTAAGAATAGCGATATCCTGAAGCATTTCTTTTCTTCTGTCACCGAAGCCGGGAGCCTTAACAGCAACACAAGTGAATGTACCTCTGAGCTTATTAACAAGAAGAGTAGCGAGAGCCTCACCCTCAACATCTTCTGCGATGATAACGAGCTTTTTGCCCATTTTGAGCACCTGCTCAAGAAGAGGAAGAACTTCCTGAATGTTGCTGATTTTCTTATCTGTGATAAGAATTGAAGCGTCGTCGATAACTGCTTCCATCTTGTCAACGTCAGTAGCCATATAAGGTGAAATGTAGCCTCTGTCAAACTGCATACCCTCAACAACTTCCTTGCAGGTTTCTGCTGTCTTTGACTCTTCAACAGTGATAACACCGTCAGTTGTTACGATTTCCATAGCTTCAGCAATAAGAGTACCGATGGATTCGTCTGCTGATGAGATAGTTGCGATACGAGCGATATCTTCAAAAGTATTAACAGGGTTTGAGTTAGCCTTAACTGTTTCGATTGCAGTTTTAACAGCCTTGCTGATACCCTTTTTTACTACCATGGGGTTAGCGCCTGCAGCAACATTTTTCATACCCTCGCGTACGAGAGCCTGAGCGAGAAGAGTTGCTGTTGTTGTACCGTCACCTGCAACGTCATTTGTCTTTGTTGCAACTTCTTTGATAAGCTGAGCGCCCATATTTTCGAAAGCATCTTCGAGTTCGATTTCCTTAGCGATGGTAACACCGTCATTTGTGATGAGGGGTGCGCCGTACTTCTTGTCGATTACAACATTTCTGCCCTTGGGGCCGAGTGTGATTTTAACTGTATCTGCAAGCTTATCAATACCGCTCTGAAGAGCCTTGCGAGCCTGCTCGCCGTAAATAATCTGTTTTGCCATTGTGTAGTTCCTCCTGATATTATTCTACAATTGCAAGAATTTCGTTCTGACGCACGATTGTGTATTCTTCGCCGTCAAGTTTAACTTCAGTGCCTGAATATTTGCCGGTGATAACCTTATCGCCGACCTTAACATACATTGTGATTTCTTTGCCGTCAACGATACAGCCGGGGCCAACTGCAACTACTTCTGAAAACTGTGGCTTTTCCTGTGAAGCAGATGTGAGAATGAAGCCGCTCTGGGTTGTTTCTTCAACTTCTGAAGCCTTTAAAACTACTCTGTCAAGTAAAGGTTTGATAGTCATTATATATTCCTCCATAATGATAATTATTTATCGTTTCAGTCGATTAGCACTCTCAATATCTGAGTGCTAATTCTTATTCTATACATAAATTCAAAAGTGTCAAGGCTTTTTAAGAAAATAGTTGAGTTTTTTGCAAATATTTACCTCTTATCACACCGACAACGACTACAAAAGATATAATCGGTGATATTTATGTTAAAGCGTTTTCTTTCATTATATATATTCTTTATTTTCTGTTTTATGGTACTTCTCAGCAGAATTTATTTTATCGCTCAGACAGATTATACACAGGCATCAACTCGGCAGAGTACCCGAACGATTGTAGTAAGCGAAAAGCGCGGTGAAATCTTTGACAGAAATTTCACACCCCTGGTTGGCTCAGAAAAGAAGCTTCTTGCCGTCGTAACACCCTGTGTGGCGTCTTATGAATATCTCAAAGGCAAGGCTGACGACGCTTATCTGAGAGAGAAAACAGAAAACGGCTCGCCTTATATTGTCGAGGTAAATGAAGAAATAAACAATGAGCTTATCCGCACATTTGAGGTTGCAGACAGATACAGCAGCGCCCCCTTAGCTGTGCATATAATCGGTTATACAGACTCTTCAGGCAAGGTAGGAGTAACAGGCATAGAGAGCTCCTTTGACAACTATCTCAGCCAAAACTCAGGCAAACTTTCGGTTTCTTTTCAGGTTGATGCCGTC
>JAGBSR010000070.1 GCA_017631745.1 Clostridia bacterium
AAAGATCTTATCGATGCAGCAAAGGTTGACGGCGCATCTTCTATCGGTATCCTAAGACATGTGATAATTCCGATGGTTATGCCCTCAGTTACAATCTGTCTGTTTCTGACCATTACCAATTCCTTCAAGCTCTTTGATGCCAACCTCGCCCTTACCGACGGTGCACCCTCAAGGCAGACATCTATGCTGGCTCTTGATATTTACAAGACCTTTTACGGTGCAGTAGGCTCTCAGGGTGCAGGTCAGGCTAAGGCTGTGATTTTCTTTATACTGCTTGCGGTAATATCTCTTATTCAACTCTCAATCACACGCAAAAGGGAGGTAGAGGCGTGAAAAAGCATAAAGGCAAGCTCATTTTTATTTTTCTTCTGTTGGTATCGGCGGCTTTTGTTTTTCCTGTTTTCATTGTGCTTATGAACTCCTTTAAAAGCAAGCTCTACATCACATCCGAGCCTTTTAAATTTCCCACAGCTGAAACCTTTGCAGGCATTTTTAACTACACCGAGGGGCTTGCAAAAACGGGATATTTCACCGCCTTTGCTACTTCGGTTTTTGTCACGGTTTTATCCGTAGGTGCAATTGTAGTTTTTACATCTATGACCGCCTGGTACCTGACGAGAGTGAAAAATAAATTTACAAAATTCTGCTATTACGCCTTCGTTTTTTCTATGGTAGTACCCTTTCAGATGGTTATGTTCACCACAGTAAAAACTGCAAATGTGCTCAGTCTCGATAACCCTTTGGGACTTGTTATTCTTTATCTCGGCTTTGGCTCGGGACTTAGTGTGTTTATGTTCAGCGGCTTTGTAAAGAGCATACCCAAAGAAATCGAAGAGGCGGCAATGATAGACGGTTGCGGACCTATCAGAACATTTTTTCTTGTAGTTTTCCCTCTTATGAAGCCCACTACAATCACAGTTGCAATTCTGAATGCCATGTGGATATGGAATGACTATCTGCTGCCCTATCTCGTTATCGGCAGCGACTATAAAACTATTCCTATTGCAATTCAGTATCTAAGAGGCGGTTACGGCTCAATTGATATGGGTGCTATGATGGCTATGCTTGTGCTTTCAATTATACCTATAGTTATATTCTATCTCCTTTGCCAGAAGCACATCATCAAAGGCGTTGTAGCAGGTGCGGTGAAAGGATAACCTGTTAATTAAACTTGCGGCCGGCAGAGTAAAATTCAAATATTGTTTTCCCGCAAAAATAATTCTGCATTTTGCATTCTGCATTCTGCATTTAAAACACCGGAGGTTTTTATGTCTTCTCTTACCCTCAACAATGTTTCCAAAATATATTCCGACGGATATAAGGCTGTGGACAACTTCAATCTGAATATCCCCGACAAAGAATTTCTCGTGCTCGTAGGGCCGTCGGGTTGTGGAAAAAGTACGACTCTTCGGATGATTGCAGGGCTTGAAGCTATCAGCTCAGGTGAAATCTCCATCGGCGAGAGAGTGGTCAACGACATTCAGCCTAAGGACAGAGACATAGCAATGGTTTTCCAATCCTATGCCCTTTATCCGGACAAAACCGTTTATAAAAACATTGCGTTCTCTCTTGAAAGGCGCAAGATGCCGAAAAAGGAAATAGATTCAAGGGTACGCGAAGCAGCAAAGATACTTCACATCGAACATCTTTTAGACCGCAAGCCTAAGGCACTTTCAGGCGGTCAGCGACAGCGAGTTGCTCTGGGCAGAGCTATTGTCAGGAACCCTGCCGTGTTTTTATTCGATGAGCCTCTTTCCAACCTCGATGCTAAGCTTCGCACTCAGATGCGCACTGAAATATCTCTGCTTCATAAACGCCTCGGCACAACATTTATCTATGTCACTCACGACCAGACAGAGGCTATGACTATGGGTGACCGCATTGTGGTAATGGACAGCGGAGTTATTCAGCAGACGGACACTCCCGAAAATTTATATCACAGACCTGCTAACAAGTTTGTTGCATCCTTTATCGGCTCACCGTCAATGAACTTTCTCGAAGGCACTCTTGAAAAAAATCAGCAGGGCTTTTATGTAAAAATCGGCAGTGATATTATATACACCGACAAAGCCTCTCCTGCAATGGAAAAGCATATAGGTGAAAATGTCACTCTCGGAGTAAGACCCGAGGATATTACCGTCGGACACAGCAGTGATTTTCTCAAGGGTATACTTAAGGTTCAGGAAAACTTAGGCAGTGAGGCATATATTCATATTGAATACGGCAACTGCCTTCTCACGGCACGGGTCCCCGAAGCTACTGCAAAACAACCCGGCGATGAAATTTTATTCGGCATAAAAAGCCACAAGTGCCACATTTTCAGCAATGAAACAGGATTGAACCTCACTAGCGACTAATAAATATGCAATAATTATGTGGACCAAATGTAAAATAATGCAAATTTGCTTGACTTTATACTATTATAATGATAAAATAACCTCGCAAAATTTATAACGGAGGTTAAAAATTATGAAAAAGTTTTTAGCAATCGCACTCGCAGCTCTTATGCTCTTCGCTCTTGCTGCTTGCGGCGGCAACACAGACGGAACCACAGAAGTAGTAAAAACCATCGATATTGATCTTACAGAAGAAGAATATGCTTTCGGTGTTGACAAGGATCAGCCCGAGCTTCTTGAAGATGTAAACGAATTCAT
>JAGBSR010000071.1 GCA_017631745.1 Clostridia bacterium
AAGTCATTCATTGTTGTGGAGAACTTAACGCCCTCAGCAGCACTTACCCATTCAACACGTGTTCTGCCTCTTTCGATACCCATATAGTCGAGCATTGAGAAGAGAAGAGTCATACGACGTCTTGCATAGTAGTTACCTGTGCTGTAGTGACAGTCACCGGGGTGACATCCACAGATGATAACACAGTCAGCACCCTTCTCAAATGCACGGAGAATAAACATAGGGTTTACTCGGCACGAGCAAGGTACACGGATGATTTTTACGTCAGCGGGATATGCCAGACGGCTGTTACCTGCAAGGTCAGCACCTGCATATGAGCACCAGTTGCAGCAGAATGCAACTATTTTGGGTTTGAATTCTGTGTTCATCGACATATAGCATCCACCTCCGCAATAATCTGTCTGTTTGAGAAGCCCTGAAGGTCCATAGCGCCTGAAGGACAGGTAACGGTACAAGCACCGCAGCCCTGGCAAAGAGCGTTGTTAACCTGAGCAACGCGTCTTGTTTCTCTTACGCCGTGGTCATTGATAAGCTTTTCTTCATAAGAAATAGCACCGTAGGGACATACATTAGCACAAGCGCTACAGCCGTTACAGAGAAGCTCGTCGGGCTTAGCTGTGCAGGGATTGGTAAGAAGCTTGTCTTTAGCAAGAAGACCAACAACCTTGATAGCAGCAGCACCTGCCTGAGATACTGTTTCGGGAATATCCTTGGGACCCTGACATACGCCTGAAAGGAACACACCTGCTGTGGGTGATTCTACGGGACGAAGCTTGGGATGTGCTTCTGTGAGGAAGTTGTTTGTATCAATACTTGCTGTAAGCATTGTAGCAATCTGTCTTACTGAGGGGTTGGGCTCGATAGCAGCAGCAAGTACAACCATATCAGCCTTAACCTTGAGCTGCTTGTTGTCAAGAAGATCTACACCGTGAACTGTGAGTGAGCCGTCGGGTTCGGGAGTAACCTTACCAACCTGACCCTTGACATAGTTTACGCCGTATTCTTCAACAGCTCTTCTGTAGAACTCGTCGAAGTTCTTACCGGGTGTACGAACGTCAATGTAGAATACAGTAACATTTACATCGGGATATTTGTCACGGATAAGCATTGCATGCTTAGCTGTGTACATACAGCAAATCTTTGAGCAGTAGCTCTTACCCTTATTGTCGTTGCAACGTGAGCCTACACACTGTACAAAAACAATCTCTTTGGGGTGCTTGCCGTCGCTGAGTCTTTCAAGGTGACCCTTTGTAGGACCTGCAGCGTTCATAATTCTTTCGAGCTCGAGTGATGTGATAACATCCTTGCTCTGTGAATATGCATATTCATCGTAGTTATCAAGCTTGATGATGTCAAAGCCTGTAGCTACAACGATTGCACCGTATTTCTGTGTTACGATCTCGTCTTCCTGCTTGTAGTCAATAGCACCTGCCTGGCAGAACTTTTCACAGATACCGCACTTGCCTGTCTTGAGCTTAGTACACTGAGTGGGGTCAATTACGGGTACGTTGGGAATAGCCTGTGCGAAGGGTGTATAGATAGCAGGTCTGTTGTTAAGACCGCTGTTGAATTCGCTGAGTGCCTTCTTGCTGGGGGCACTTTTCCATACAAACGCCGCAGCCTGTGCACTTATCCATATTTACATAACGTGCTTTCTTTCTGATGTCAACTGTGAAGTCACCAACGAAGCCTGCTACCTTTTCTACTTCACTGTATGAGTAGATAGTGATTTTCTCGTGAGCAGCTGCATCAACCATTTTAGGTGTAAGGATACAAGCTGAGCAGTCGAGTGTGGGGAATGTCTTATCAAGCTGAGCCATCTTACCGCCGATTGAAGGTGTCTTTTCAACGATATCAACTTCATAGCCTGCATCTGCGATATCAAGTGCAGTCTGAATACCTGCGATACCGCCGCCGATAACGAGAGCTCTCTTTGTTACACGGCTCTCACCGGGCATAAGTGATGTGTTGAGGTTAACCTTAGCGATAGCTGCTCTTGTGAGGATAACAGCTTTTTCTGTACCCTCTACAATATCCTTGTGAATCCATGAACACTGTTCACGAAGGTTTGCAATTTCAACCATATAGGGGTTGAGGCCTGCTTTTTCTGCACACTTTCTGAAAGTAGCCTCGTGCATACGGGGTGAGCATGAGCAAACAACGATGCCCTTGAGGTTCTTTTCTTTGATGGCATTTGCAATTCTTTCCTGGCCTGCTTCTGAGCACATATACTGATAATCTTCAGCGTGTACGACGCCGGGCTCAAGCTTTGCCATTTCTACTACTTTTTTAACGTCTACTGTTGCAGCAATGTTACTACCGCAGTGGCAGACAAATACTCCTATACCGTGCATCGTATCACCTCCTGAACTTTCTGAATGCGCTTACGAGCAGCTGCTGGGGTAAATCTTCGTCAACTATCTCGGGAATTTCGTCGGGTACAAGATATGCGCCGCCTTTTTGTCTTACAGCGATCTGTCTTGCAGCATCAACTAATTTGCCGGGCTTAACGTCTCTGGGGCAACGCTCTACACATGCAAAGCATGAAAGGCAATACCAGAGTGATTCGCACTTAGCGAGCTCTTCAATGTTTTCGTTTATTACATAAGAGACAAACTGGTGGGGCTTAATATCCATTTTTTCAAAAGCAGGACAAGAAGCTGAGCACTTACCGCACTTCATACATCTGAGAGGGTTGCTGCCGCTGATTTCCTTGACCATTTCGGCCTGATTTTTCTTTGAATGTTCCATGATTAAGCATCCACCTCCTCTTTCACTCCGAGAGCTTCCGCTAAAAGCTCAGTGAAATAGTAAACGGGAATTGTAGCCTTGGAGTTCTTTGTAAGGTTGTACTGACAAAGAGGACAAGCTGTGATAAGCATTTCAGCACCGAAGCCTGAAGCGCTGTCCATAATATTGTCGCACATAGTCTTAGCAAGATCCTTTGCTTTAAGAGAGATATATCCGCCGCAGCATTCGTTGCGATAGGGATATACTACAGGCTCAGAACCGATAGCACGGATGAAATCCTCGATGATTGTGGGATTTTCCGGGTTGTCGAAGCCGAGTATCTTACCGGGGCGAAGAAGAAGACAACCGTAATATGCGCCTATCTTTCTGCCGGTAAGAGGATTGGTAACCTTTTTCTTGAGCTCGTCGAAGCCGATACGGTCGCGAAGCACCTCAAGAAAATGAAGAACATTGGTTTCACCGAGATAGGGCTCGTCAAGCTTCATGTAATTGTTTGCTCTTGTTCTGATATCCTCAACATTTCTCATATCGTCATTAACTCTCTTGACAACATGATAGCAGGCAGAGCAAAGAGTAACAAGCTCCTGATTCTTTTCTTTGGCTTCGTTGAGAGCACGCACTGAAGAAAGCTTTGAACCGATTTCGTCACTGCTTAAGGGGTAAACACCGCCGCAGCACTGCCAGTTCTCAATTTCTTCGAGTTCAAAGCCTAAAGCCTTTGCAGAAGCTCTTGCATAATCATCCAGCTTTTTTGCCTTTGTTCTCAAAGTGCAACCGGGATAATAACTGTACTTCATAAATCTGAATCCTTTCCGTTTAATTTTGTTTCCCGTATGTTTCCGTTATGAATCTCCAGAATTCTCTTACATTACGTGCATTTTATACCTGAAAAATTTTAAGCATAAAACACCAACATACATTCCCATAAATAATATCATTTTTTGTCAAAAATATCAACAGTTATTTTGAGAAAATCTTGTTATTTTTAAAAAAACTTTGCTCCAAATTATTCTTTTTTCCTATATAGGATTTATCCTTTTATCCGCTAAAGCAAAATTGCAGGAAGCGCAGCCGTAAAGGTCCGCATTTCCTGCAATGAGATTATTTTATTTTTCCACTGTGCACCTTACTGAATTCACCGAAAACAGTACCCGAAGAGGTCTTTTTGTAAGCTCTGACCTTGAAGTAATATTTCTTACCCGACTTAAGCCCCGTCTTTTTAAAGCTCAGAGCCGAGGTGCTTTTAAGCTTTTTGTAGCTACCGTTTTTTGAGGTGCTGTAATATATCTGATAGCCGTCGGCGCCCGAGATTTTATTCCAGGCAAGCACTGCCGTTTTACCGCTGAGCTTCAGCGATACCGAAGGCACGGTGGGCTCTGTTGCCGTGGCAACAGCACTCTTGCTTTCACTGAAATACACCTTGCCGTCTGCGCTCTTGAAATAAGCCAAAACAGCAAACTTATAATCCTTGCCCGCTTTCAGTCCTGTCACCCTGTATTCGGTTTTATTTTTAATGCTTGCTATCTGCTTGTACTCTGCCGTTTTACTGTCATAACGATAAACCCTGTAACCGTTTGCACCTTTCACTGCTTCCCATTTAAGCTTTATCACCGAGGTGCTCTGAGTCGCCGTTATCTTTGAGGTTTTGCCCGGCAGAATCTCATAATAAAGAGTTTCGCTTCCGCTGTATTTACCGATGAAATTGATTACGACAGAATACTTGCCTATATCTTTTCTTGAGTTTTCGTAAATCACTGTGTAATCTCTGTCTTTGATGAGGGTGTCTTTGTTGTAATCCACCACCTTGACAGAGGGAGTTTTACTCTTGCCGTTATATGTACATTTGGTACTTGAGAGCGAAAGGCTTTTAATTCTGTAAACTCTCTGCTCACCGAAGTCTTCACCGCAGATTTCACAGACAGTATTTATTTTACCATTGGCATCCGTTGTGGCAACAGCAAGCACGACTACCTTTTTACTGTGTCCGAGTGCTTCTACAGTCTCCTGAGCCACTGTTACAGCACCGCAGACCGAGCACTTTTTACCATCAGTTTTACCCGATTTTGTGCAGGTGGGGGCTTTTGCTTTTAAAGTCACTTCTGTGTGAGGAATCTTTGCAACATCTGCTGTTTTGGTATAACTGCATCGTATGCACTTTGCCGTCTTTTCGCCCTTTGTCGTACAGGTGGACTCTTTGGTTATTTCGTATGTACCGAGCTCGTGGCCGAGGGCTTCTACCGTCTCCTGCTCGGCTGTAATACTACCGCAGACCAAGCACTTTTTACCCTCGGTTTTGCCTGACTTTGTGCAGGTGGGCGCAATGGCTTTTATAGTTTTTTCCGTATGTGCTGTCTTTGCAACATCTGCTGTTTTGGTGTAACTGCACCGTATGCACTCAGCTGTCTTTTCGCCCTTAGCCGTACAGGTTGGCTCTTTGGTTATTTCATAAGCACCGAGCTCGTGACCGAGCGCCTCAACCGTCTCCTGCTCGACTGTAATTCTACCGCAGACCGAGCACTTTTTGCCCTCGGTTTTACCCGATTTTGTGCAAGTGGGAGCTGTGGCCTTTACTGTCACTTGAGTGTGTGAGAGTCTTGGCACACTCTGAGTTTTTGTATATGAACACCTGCTGCATTCTGCCGTTTCTTCACCCTGTGCAGTACAAGTAGGCTTCTTTGTAATTTTATAGCTGCCGAGGCTGTGTCCGAGTGCCTCAACCGTCTCCTGCTCGACTGTAATCCTACCGCAGACCGAACACTTCTTGCCCTCAGTTTTACCCGATTTTGTGCAAGTGGGAGCTGTGGCCTTTACTGTCACTTCCGTGTGAGAAAGTCTTGCTACACTCTGAGTTTTTGTATATGAACACCTGCTGCATTCTGCCGTTTCTTCACCCTGTGCAGTACAAGTAGGCTTCTTTGTGACTTTATACTTTCCGAGGCTGTGACCGAGAGCCTCAACCGTCTCCTGAGCTACCGTTACGGCACCGCAAAGAGAGCACTTTTTGCCCTGAGTTTTTCCCTGCTTTGTGCAGGTAGCCGCAACAGCCCCCAGGGTAACCTTGCTGTCGTGGTCTTTCTTCGGAATTTTCTCCGTAACGGAATATGAGCATACCGAGCAGGTTGATTTCTTTTCGCCCGTTGCCTTACAAGACGCCTCCTTGGTCACCTTAAAGCCGCTCATTTTATGCCCCGTTGCAGGCACAATTTCAGTTCTGCTTTCACCGCAGATACTGCACACCTCTACAGCTTTTCCGTCTCTTTCGCAGGTGGCAGAGGTGTTTTCCTTAGTCTTCCAACTGTGCGACACCTTTATTGTATAAGTCTTTTTTATTTCGCGGTTATACACGGATCTGACAGTGATTTTCGCAGTACCCTCACCCTTAAGCATAACAGCAGGGCCGTCATATTTTTCCGTTATCACTGCAACCCTTTCGTTATCGGAAACCACTTCGTATTCATTCAGATCAGCCTCTGAAAACTTGACCGTCAGCGATATTGTTTCGCCCGGATGATAAGACGCCTCAACGGCAGAGTTATAATAAACCGTGTTGCCCGAGGAAAGAGATAAATCCTCCCACCACAAGGAAAAATCAGACGGCAGCTTACCCGAAGCTCGGTCACCGCATTCCTCACATCTGAGACTTACATCGGTACCGCTGACACTGACACTTTCATATTTGTGTCCCGAGACAGAAGAAATGCACTGTGTATCCCTGATATCAGAAAGGCTCACCGTGTAAAAATCTACCTTGCTGTCTTTCCAAACATACCAGAGAAGCTTATTCTGATATACAATCGGCTGACAGTCGGAAAGACATCCCTCAAAGCTCATAATATCACTTCTGAGGTTCCCTTTATCGTCTGCTTCGCAATAGTGTACCCTGCCGTCATAATACCACATCACAATAAATCTGCTGTTGGCCGCCTTCACAAGCTGAGGTGTTGATGCACCCGAAGAAGCATAGTCTGTTATCTGTCTGAGCACAGGTGTCTCCGAATTCTTATCGCAGTAGGAAAGATATATATTTCTGACAGAGGATGATGAGGATTTCTGATTTACGCTGTTAAAAGCGGCAAGGTACCCCGAAGAGGTAACCTCAAAACCGCCCACACTGCAGCCGGTGTAGTTATCCCCTGTCGCCCCTGAAATTGAGAGCATATCAACAACCGAGCAGGGCTGATAATAAGCAGGTGTGAACTTACCCGAAGAAACCGATGTCTTGTATTTTGTCAGTGCAATGCTTCTCGGGTATGCGTCACCGTGGTCAAGGGCAACGATTTTATCTGAATCTGTTTTTATAAACTGATTGAAGGAGTGACTGACATAGCCGTAATTGTTGTTGAGCACCTGAGTAAGTGAGTCCGTTATCTTCATAGTGTTCATATCAAGCTGAATTGTAACATTTGCCTGATGATTGAGTCCGTCACTGCTTTTATACATTTCGTGGCTTGTTCTTATAAGAAGATAGTTTCCGCTGTGACAGAAGCGGGCACTGCCTGCATCAAAGGGTACGGTAGTATTGCAATCTTTCAGCTCGGCTGTTGCAAGTTTGTTCCAGCTTTTATCGTATTTTGTCACCGCAAAGCAGGTAACATCTGCCGACTCGGAAAGATTGTTCTGACCCGTAAGGAGAAAATAGCTGTCATCCGTAGCATAAAAGCCGCCGAACACCGGAAACTCCGGACTTATAAGCTTTTGGGAAATACATTCAAATGAGTCGTTATAATATTCAACAAGCAGTTTATTTTCCGCAGTAAGGTACTGCACGCGCATAAGACTGTCGTCATCGCATATATGAAGATAAGATTTCACCGTATTGGCCCAGGTGCTGTAATTCTGTGTATTTCTGTTGTTGCCCTTATATGTTTCGCAGTCAGCAAAAGCAGACACAGCAAGCGCAAAGGCGCAGACTATGCCAAGCAGCAGTGCGTAAATTTTCTTCATATCATCACTCCTTTTTCTGTCAGATTCAATTATATTACAGCCCCGCAAACGATGTCAAGTTTTGTCGAAAACAGTTTTTCAAAAATTATGCAAAAAACTTTCAAAAAAGTATTGACAAACCCATTTGAAAGTGGTATAGTATACGAGCACTCGAGAGAGTGAAGTGAATATGCGAGAGTGGCGGAATCGGCAGACGCGCACG
>JAGBSR010000072.1 GCA_017631745.1 Clostridia bacterium
AAGGTTTATGATGCAGTTATGGAAATGGATGGTGTTATGCTTATCACAGCTGACCATGGTAATGCTGATAAGATGTATGAAGAAGACGGTTCACCCTTCACAGCTCATACAACTTATCCCGTACCTTTTGTAGTTTGCGGTTATGACTGCGAGCTTCGTGAAGGCGGCAAGCTCTGCGACATTGCTCCTACAATGCTTAAGATTATGGAACTCGAGCAGCCCGCAGAAATGGACGGCGCAAGCATCATTAAATAAAAAAACATCAGCGCGTTTTTGATTCTTTTTCCGCGACAGGAAAAAGAATGCCCGCCCGGCGAGGGCAATAAAAAAAGATAAGACCTGCAGGAATTTTCTTGCAGGTCTTTATTTATAGTATTCAAATTTTATAAACCACCAACAAAGTTCCCTCTTCGACAGCGATACTGCTCTCTTTACCCAAAAACTCATTACTCACCCCAATGGGCATATAAGAATAAAGAGTCGCATTATCAAGAGTATACTTAAGATTTTCGATAGTCACTCCCCTGCTCTCACTGCTGAGTGAAAACACGGAAACATAACCCTTAAGCCCAGCACCGAGTGTCAGCGTACCATCTGAAAAGGCCGTAAACACCTCATTGCCATGGTATATAGTACCTCTTGCACCTTTTGATGAAATATAGTGAAGAAGCTGAATATTTGCTACAGAGTGGTCGTTTCTCTCACCGCCCAAGGCACCAAGAAGTACAAAATCGCGATAACCCTTTTCAAGTCCGAGATTAACAGCGAGCATCATATCGGTTTCATCTTTTTCTGTGGGTGCAACTATCTTGTTTTCAGTTTCGGGTACACTGCCTAAAGAGTCAAAGTCACCCAAAACCATATCACAATCTCTTCCGAGAAGAGTTTTATATTTATATCCGCCGTCAGCACAGATTATATAGTCGCTGTCGGTGGCTTTTAAATTCGTGTCGACGATGTCACCCGCGCCGATTATGTAACATATTTTCAACATAAAAACACCTCAATTTCTGTTTTCAGTATAGCACATAACATTATTTATTTCAATATCATAAAAAGGACTTTACAAATTATGGATTATCAACTAAAATAGACTAAGATTATTTTTAAGGAGCTAAAAATGAATATTCAGATTTACGGCACTGCTAAGTGCTTTGACACAAAAAAGGCTCAGAGATATTTCAAGGAGCGCGGAATAAAGTTTCAGTTTGTTGACCTTGCCAAGTACGGTATGAGCAAGGGCGAATATAACTCTGTTAAAACTGCTCTTAAAATGAAGGTTGATGACCTTGTCAACGAAAAGAGCAAGAAATTTGATTCATCTTTTATAAAATATCTCGCTTCAGAGGAAGCAAAAGAAGAAAAGCTCCTTGAAAATCAGGAGCTGTTTAAAACACCTATAGTCAGAAACGGCAAGAAAGCCACCTTAGGCTACTGCCCCGAAATATGGAAAGAATGGGAGAAGGAATAATGGTAACTCAGGCACAGATTAACAGAATTAACGAACTCGCAAGAAAAGCAAAAACCCCCGAGGGTCTTACAGAAGAAGAAATCAAGGAAAGAGATATTCTCCGCAGAGCTTATATCGATTCATTTAAAGAGAGCCTTGTAGGTCAGCTCGAAAACACATATATAGTTGACGAAAAGGGCAATAAGAAAAAGGTTGAAAGAAAGACTAAATAAGGAGATAAAACTATGAGCTTTGCAGCAGGTTACGGTAAAACCAATGTAGACTTACTCTTTGAGGGTATGCCCAGACTCCCCTTAGAGGGTGAAGAGATTTTCACAGATAAGTTTTCCCTTTGCCTCGGCGGCGGTGTACCCGGTACTATGGTTACACTTTCACGCCTTGGTATTAAAACAAAGAACGTTACGGAGCTCAGCTCTGAGATGTTCTCTCAGTTTGCTCTGAGCGAGTTTCAGAAGGCAGGCTGTGAGCCTATAAATATCTATGTGGGTGACAAGGTTGCAGTTAATATTACAGCAGCGGCCATCACACCCAAAGACAGAACCTTCTGGTCATACGGTAACATAAACGAAAAGGCTGACCCCGAAAAAATCTATCAGGGACTTACGGGCGCAAAGGCTGTTGCTATGCACGAAAGCTATCTTGATGTTTACCGTAAGCTCAAGGAAGAAGGCAGTATTGTTATCCTTGATACAGGCTTCGTTGAAGATATGAGTCTTGAAAAATATGAAGCTATGCTCGAAATCGCAGACTATTTTCTTCCCAACCGAACAGAAACTATCAAGCTTACAGGCGAAACCGACCCGAAGAAGGCGGCAGTGGTACTGAGCAAATATCTTGATAAGGTTATCGTTAAGCTTGACAGTGAGGGTTGTCTTATCTACCGTGACGGTGAATATGTTTTTGTAAAGAGTATTCCCGAGTTTGTCCGCGTTGACTCAACCGGTGCAGGTGATGCTTTCTTTGCAGGCTTTATGTATGGCATAATGAAAGATGAACCCATCGAAAGGTGCGCTCTTTACGGCAATATCACAGGCGGAAAATGTGTTACTGCTGTCGGCTGTACCACCGCTTATTTCACCGAAGATGAGCTTCTCAATATGGCCGAAAAATATAAGGACAACATTATCTATAACTATTGAGGTATATCTGATGAATAATAAAAGCTATTCAGATTGGCTGATTGTATCGGATATTGACGGAACTCTCAATAATCAGCTTCGTCAAATTCCAAAAGTAAACAAAAATGCAATTTATGATTTCGTACATAATAAAGGCGGTCATTTCACCTTAGCTTCAGGCAGAGGCGTGCAATCTTTAGAGCCTCACTTTAAAAACCTCCCTGATGTAAATACTCCTGCTATAGTTATGAACGGTGCAGGCATCTACGATTACAACGAAAATAAAATGCTGTGGTTTAACCCTATCAGCAATAAAGGTAAGGAAGTAATCAGAAAATCACTGCAGAAATACAGTCATCTCGAAATCGGCGTGATTACAGAGGATATGATTTATCTTGTAAGGCCGAGAATCTCAGGTCCTGTTATGATGATGCTTGACTCTCTCAGACACAAGAAGGTGAAAAGCATAGACGATATACCCGATTGCAATTGGGGTAAGGTTATATTTTTCACTATGCCTCATATGAAGAAAAAGGTGAGAGAATTTGCTGTTGCAGAAAGCGATGAAAGTCTTGCTTTTATTGATACTTCTTCCGCTTCCTTCGATCTGGTTGCCCACGATACAAACAAGGGCACTGCTGTGCTTAAGCTTGCAGAAATACTCGGAATAAGCGAAGATAAAATCGGTACAATCGGCAATTACTACAACGACCTTGATATGCTCAAGGCTGTAAAGCACAGCGCTTGCTGTAAGCAGGCACCGAGGGATATGCACCCTATCTGTGAGTATGTAACCTGCCACTGCAATGACGGCGCCGTTGCAGACTTTATAAATTACATATATAAAACATATTGATATATCTCAAAGCATAGACTTTAAGGGTGATGTTATGAAAGCTCTTAAAATTTGTCTGTGCTTTTTTATTTTGCTGTGTCTTACTGCCTGTTCTAATAATCAGCTGAAAAATCTGACTTACTTTATCGACAGCTATAATGACATCTCAGCTGACAAGCTTTCCGTAGGTGATTTTTTTATCATAAACGGCTCAGAAGACACTCTGAGAGCTTTTATCGGTAGCGATGAGCGTCAGATTATCCTGAGCTTAAAAGAGGATAATAACAGCAAAATTGAAGGTGTGAAGCTCACCTTACCAAAAGCTGGGGGTACTCTGCCGAAAAACCAAGAGACAGAATTTTTCTGCCGTGTACTCACCTGCACTCTTAAGGCTTATTGCTCTTACGATGACGAAACGGCAAAAGAGGTTGTTGACGCCTTAGGTTTAAATAGCTCCGAAACATATGACAAGCTCGGTGAGCTGACTATGAAAAGATATAACTTTTATTTTATTTATTACTCAAATGAGGTTGCAAGTGAAGTTATGATATACAATACCTATCTTCATACTGTCGAGACCACAGAAAAGCCTGTCAGCAGACCCTATTACGGTGAAAACTTCATAGAAAAAGATTAAGACAAGGCAAACATTGCCTTGTCTTTAAGTTTAATCTTCAACCATATTTTTTATTTTTTCGGGAACGGTTAAATTGCCAAAGCCATAAAACTTAACCGCATTTTCCCCGAGGAAAAGATTTTTGTTTTCTTCTGAGATTTTATCGGATTTAACCACAAAATCATAGCTCATCTTATATGTAATGGCTGTCATTGTACGGGGATAGTCACTGCCCCACATAAGCTTATCAAAGCCCACAAGCTCAGCTGCTTCATTGATAGAATCAACAGCTGAGGGGTAAGGGTAAAACTCTGAATTGAAAAGCCAGGTGATACCGCCGCTTTCAATATAGACATTCTTATTTTTAGCAAGCTTAATCTGCTCGAGCCAGCCATCTCGCGTTACCATAGCAAAATGACCGATTGCTATTCTGAGATTGGGAAATTTATCAATAATTTCCTGCATCATATCGCACTGTTCGTCACCGTCTGCAAGATCTATAGAGATGAATTTGCCGTATTTGTCAGCCAGCTCAAAAGGATAAAGGTGGTTAAGAAGATTCTTATCAGCTAGTCTGCCTGCACAGATTTTTATACCGTCAAAGGTTGAGATATCGCCCATTTCCTTTTCTTCATAAAGGGCACAGATTTTAATTCTGTCAGGGTACTTTGCCTTAGCTTCAATAAGATAGCTGTCCTGATTGCCGTCGATATATTCCTGAGTGATTACGGCACCTGATACCTGAGCATAGTCCATATTTGCAATTATTCGCTCAACATTGTTTTCACCATCAGTCATATATGGGGGCATCATCTGCTTGATTTCACCGCCAAAGTTGCTTCTGCCTCTGCCGACATCATATACGGGTTTACCGCAAACTATACCCGCCTGCTTTTTCCATAAGTGAGCGTGTGCATCAATAATCATAATGTAACACCGTCCTTGAAGATTGCAATTTCTCTTGAACCGCATTTTTCGTTGTTAGTCTCTTTGCCGTTTGCTGTTTCTCTGATGAGACAAAGCAACTCGTCAGCAATTTCATCTTTCTCAAATCCGTAAGCTGAGAAGTCAATCCAATGGGGCTTTTTGCCTGAGATATTGTTGTTTGAAGCGATTTTCACTGTGGGTACAGCACCGCCGAGCGGTGTACCTCTGCCTGTGGTGAAAAGCACCATATGGCAGCCTGCCGCTGAAAGATTAGTGATAGACACAATATCATTGCCGGGGCCGTTTAAAAGGCTGAGACCCGGTTTATTTACTGTGTCGCCATAATTGAGGACATCAACAATAGGCGCTTTACCGCCCTTCTGCACACAACCGAGTGACTTCTCTTCGAGGGTTGTGATACCGCCCTCTTTGTTGCCCGGTGACGGATTTTCAGATACGGGCTCGCCGTGGTTTCTGAAATACTCCTTGAAGTTATTGATAAGAGCAACGCTTTTATCGAAAACCTCTTTATTTACACATCTTTCAAAAAGTACAAGCTCAGCGCCGAACATTTCAGGGACCTCTGTGAGCACGCAAGAAGCACCCATTGCACAGAGCTTATCCGTTACAAGACCCACAACTGAGTTTGCAGTAATACCCGAATAACCGTCTGAGCCGCCGCACTTAAGACCTATCTTAAGCTTAGATGCACTGACCTTTTCGCGCTTATCCTTTGAGGCAACTGCCTTTAACTCTTCAATAATTTTTACGCCCTCAGCAATTTCATCTTCGCAGTCCTGAGCATTGAGAAACTTTACTCTCTCCTCATTCCAACTGCCGAGAACCTCTTTCATTTCGCCGATGTTGTTGTTTTCACAGCCGAGACCGAGTACGAGAACGCCACCTGCATTAGGGTGGTTAATAAGACCCTTGAGAATGAGCTGAGTTGTTTTATGGTCACCTCCGAGCTGACTGCAGCCGTAAGGATGTGAGTAGCA
>JAGBSR010000073.1 GCA_017631745.1 Clostridia bacterium
CCCGCTATCGGCGGTCTGCTTGCATATATCACATGGCTTTTCTATGACCTTAAGGACAAGGATGTTCAGGTGATGATTGACTGCAACACCGGCAAAATCACAAGAGAAGAAGCCCTTGGTATGATGTCAAAACAATACGATATCAAGAAATAAATGTTTTGATATTTGTTGGTTACTACCAATTTATCTGTTTAAATATATTAGATAGGTGATAACATTGAAAGAGATAAAAGCAATTCTGTTTGATTCTGGAAGAGTTCTTAACGGCCCTGTTACAGGAAACTGGTTTATAACACCGAACTTTTGGAAATATGTAGATAAAAATGTATTTGAAGCTATTAGCAAAAACAGAGTATCTAGTGCTTTTGCTACAGCAGATAGATATATGGTATCTCAAAAGCTAATTACTACAAAAGAGGAAGAATACAAACATTTTATAAAGTTTTATGAGATATTTTCATTAGAATTGCCAGAGCTAAAACTTGATGATATTGCTATAAAGAACATAGCAAAAGATTTAGTTTTCAATTCCAAAAAGTATATTTTCTATGATGATGTATTTGATGTGATAAATAATCTCAAAAGCAAATATAAATTAGCTGTAGTATCGGATGCTTGGCCGTCATTATTAGATGTGTTTGAAGAAAATAATATGACTTTATATTTTGATTCAATAGTAATATCTTCTTTTCTCGGCACATCAAAACCTAACAGAAAAATGTACTGTACAGCCCTTGAAGAATTAGGTGTGAAGCCCGAAGAAGCTATATTTATTGATGATAGTTTAAAAAATTGTATGGGTGCAATTGAAGTCGGTATAAATGCTGTACTTCTTTGCAGAAATAAGAAATCTTTTTTGAAAGAAAAATTTAGAGGATTGGGTAAAGAGTACAAAGTAATCAATAACTTAAAACAACTTTTAAAAATGTTGTAAGTGCAAAAAAGTAAAGGAGATTTTCATATATGGTCCAAGGAATTACAAAACGAGAGCGTGAAGTAACAGATATAAACGAAATAAAAGAAATCCTCGATAAATCATTGATAGTCCATGTGGGTATGGTAGATGACGGTGAGCCCTATGTAGTGCCGATGAATTACGGATATACACTCGAAGACAGTGAGCTGTGCATTTACCTTCACGGTGCAACTGTAGGCAGAAAGCTGGATATTATCAGAAAAAATCCCAAGGTCTTTTTTGAGATGGAGTGTGATGTTACGCCCTTTGAGGGTAAGGTTGCCTGCCAATACGGCACTACATATGCAAGTGTAATGGGTAAAGGTACGGCAGAGGTACTTGAGGATGTGAATGAAAAAATCGACGGACTTACAAAGTTTATGAAAACTCAGACAGGCAAGGATTTTACTTTTGATGAGAAAATGGTGAGCATTGTCAGCGTTATTAAAATCACGGCTAAGGATTTCACAGCTAAGAAAAGACCGAAGCCTATGGGGCTAAAATAAGCATCAGCGCGTTTTTGATTCTTTTTCCGCGATAGGAAAAAGAATGCCCCGCGGCGAGCGATATAAAAATAAAGAACGACGAAACTGTAATAGCATCGCCGTTCTTTTTATATTGGGGAAACAAATGTATGAATCTTTGTTGTGGTGGGACTCTGCCCACCACCCTGCAAGCTTTTGTAAAAGCCCCAACAAAACTTTAGTTATTTTTATTTTGTGAGGGGCAACTGTCTTTCATTGCACAGCCACTGCAACCGCAGCCGCAACTGCCCTTGCCTTGCTTTTTGTCTTTTCTCATCTTAAATATAACAAGTCCGACTACAACTGCAAGTACAACCAGCACAGCTATAGTGCCCATATTCTGAGTTATAAATTCCAACTGACCACCTTATTTCACAAGCTTCTTTTCGGGTCTTGCAATGAGGATAACTATACCTGCAAGCACAGCAATTGCCGCAACAAGACCGATGATATCGGAGCTGCCAGTTATAAGCAGACCGAACTGATTGATGATAAGCGCAATGGCATAAGCGAAGGTACACTGATAACCGATAGCAAATGCTGTCCACTTAAAGCTGTTCATTTCTCTTCTGATAGCACCCATAGCTGCAAAGCAGGGAGCACACAGCAGGTTGAATGCGAGGAAGGCATAAGCTGAAACGGGAGTGAAGATTTCACTTCTGAGTATCGCCCAGATTTCTTCACCGCTTTCAGTCACTTCGGGACTGCCGAGAAGCACACCGAAGGTTGCAACAATGTTTTCTTTTGCAACAAGGCCTGTAAATGCGGCTACTGTACTTTGCCAATTGCCGAAGCCGAGAGGTGAGAAGAAGGGTGCGAAGATATTGCCGAAGGTTGCAAGAACTGAATTGTTAAGGTCCTTGATCATGCCAAAGGAGCCCTTTTCAAAACCAAAATTCTGCAGGAACCAGAGTATCATTGAAGAAAGAAGTATAATTGTGCCTGCCTTTTTGATAAAGGACCAGCCTCTTTCCCAGGTAGTGCGAAGAATATTGCTGAAGGTCGGCATATGATAAGCGGGAAGCTCCATAACAAAGGGAGCAACATCGCCTTGGAAGAGCTTTGTCTTTTTAAGTATAAGTCCCGAGAGTACCACTGCAACGATGCCCATAAAATATGCCGAGGGAGCAACCCAGGATGCACCGCCGAAGAGGGCACCTGCAATCATAGCGATAACGGGAATTTTGGCACTGCAGGGGATGAATGATGTTGTGATAATAGTCATACGGCGGTCACGCTCGTTTTCTATGGTACGCGAAGCCATAATGCCGGGCACACTGCAGCCCGTACCCACGAGCATAGGAATAAAGCTTTTGCCCGATAGACCGAACTTGCGGAAGATCTTATCCATAACAAAGGCAATTCGTGACATATATCCGCAGGCCTCAAGGAATGAGAGAAATGTGAAGAGTACAAGAATCTGCGGAACGAAGCCTAAAACTGCACCTACACCGCCGATGATGCCATCGATAATGAGACTCTGAAGCCAGGGTGCACAACCGATAGAAGTAAGAAGATTTTCTGCGATTACGGGTACACCGGGGATAAACATATTAAAGAGGCTCCAGCCATCGCCGAAAACGCCGTCGTTTGCCCAATCGGTTGCCCAGGTGCCTACAGTTGAAACTGAGATGTAGTAAACCAGGAACATAATTCCCGCGAAAATAGGCAGTGCAAGATAACGGTTTGTAAGCACACGGTCAATCTTATCCGAGAGTGTAAGACCGCCACGGTTTTTCTTTACATAGCAGGTGCGAAGCACTCGCTCGATATATTCATATCTTTCGTTGGTGATAATGCTTTCTGCATCGTCGTCCATTTCTTCTTCAACGTGAGCGATATCCTCTTCAATGTGGGCGAGGATATCCTTATGTATGCCGAGCTTTTCGATAACTCTCTCGTCGCGCTCAAAAACCTTTATAGCGTACCATCTCTGCTGTTCGTCGGGGAGAGAGTGAACAGTAGCCTCTTCAATGTGAGCAATGGCGTGCTCAACCTCGCCTGAAAATCTGTGCTGAGGAATAGTTCTGCCGTTTTTAGCCTGCTCAATAGCAACATCTGCAGCTTCTGTTATGCCAGTACCCTTTAAAGCGGATATCTCAACAGCCTTACAGCCGAACTTTTTAGAGAGTATTTCAAGGTCGATTTTGTCGCCGTTTCTCTCAACGATATCCATCATATTAATAGCAATAACAACGGGGATACCAAGCTCTGAAAGCTGAGTTGTGAGATAGAGATTTCTTTCTATATTGGTACCGTCAACAATGTTGAGAATAACATCGGGGCGTTCTTCAACGAGGAATTTTCTTGCAACAATCTCTTCGGGAGTGTAGGGAGAAAGTGAATAGATACCCGGAAGATCAACTACGGTGATGTCTGAATTTTTCTTAAGCTTGCCCTCTTTCTTTTCAACGGTAACACCGGGCCAGTTTCCTACATATTGGTTTGAGCCGGTAAGAGCGTTGAAGAGAGTAGTTTTACCGCAGTTAGGATTGCCTGCAAGTGCGATTTTTATGCTCATAAATTATATCCTTTCAAAAGTCAAAATCAGGTTGTTAGTCCGGGCTAACTCCAAGAGCGAAAATTTGAGCAACCTTCAGTTACTCAACTTCAATATTCTGGCAGTCTGCTTTTCTCAGAGTCAGTTCATAGCCTCGAACTGTAATTTCAATGGGGTCGCCTAAGGGTGCAACCTTCATAACCTTGATGCTTACGCCTTTAGTGATGCCCATATCCATGATTCTTCTCTTAATAGCGCCTTCACCGCCGACTTTTGTTACGCGGACAGTTTCGCCGATTTTTGCATCCTTGAGAGTTCTCATGTGTTGGTTTGCCTCATTTCTATAGAATAGAATAACAAGACTGTTATTGAGTTAGTCTTGTCTAACTGCAAATATACTACTCCAAAATTTTACATTTGTCAAGATATTTTAAATGAAAAAACAGATATTGTTATATTTTATTGACAAAACCGTAAAATTACGATAGCATTATGTTGAAAATGATGAAAGATAAGGAGAGACTTTATGAAAATCATACTTAAATCAATCATTACAGTGCTTATGCTTATCAGTGCGGTATTGCCCGATGCTTTCAGTTTAGGCAAGTTGCCTCAGGGCAAAACAATAAATCTTGATGAGTTCGAGCTTGTGTGGAGCGACGAATTTGACGGTGATAAGCTTGATAAAAGCAAGTGGACATATAACTGGTGGGAAACCGAAAGAAAGGGCGGGTACTGGCACGAGGATATGGTCAGCGTGAAAGACGGCAACCTTGTTATCGGTGCTGAATATAAGGATGAGCCTTTGGAAAATTACCACTATGATAAGTGGAAGGACCAGATTAACTTTGACGAGTACAAGGCAGGCTGGTATACGGGAGCAATCAGCACTATAAATATCTACGAGCAGAAGTACGGCTATTTCGAGGTCAGATGCAAGCTGCCTGCGGCTTACGGCTTATGGAGTGCATTCTGGATGATGAACGGAGAAGTTGAAAATGTTGATGGCTCGGGACAGGACGGCACCGAGGTTGATATTTTTGAGTCTTTCTATTATAAAGACCATTGGTGGGGTAATGACTGTGTAGTTTCAGGCATCCACTATGACGGTTACGGTGAAGACCACAAGGGTGACAGCATCGGCAAGACTTTCATCGAAAACGACCCTTACACTGAGTACAACACCTACGGACTTGAGTGGAATGAGAATGAGTATATCTTCTATCTCAACGGTGTGGAGACCGGCAGACTTTCAACGGGCGGTGTTTCGCAAAACCCCGAATATCTGCTTCTTACAGTTGAGTTCAGCGGTGAAAACGGAGTGGCATCAGGCGACAGACACGGGGCAGGGGATATTAACAAGACTTCTGATAAAAACTGGCCTGCGGAATTTGTTGTAGATTATGTAAGATGCTATCAATACAAATAAAAGCAAAGCGGTATCACCTATGACGGATACCGCTTCACTTTTGGTTAGAAAGATATAGAGATAGAGTTACTGTCAAAGCTTTTCGGGGATTTCTTTATCGGGGAGTAGCCTTGCGATAGCGCTGCTGTGAGTGACAAACATAACCTGAGCATAGGCGACCTTATCGATTTTATCATATAGTCTGCCTGCGCTGTAGGTGCCTTCATATACTGTGTGGACACTGTTAGCAACATAACCTACGGTACCGATAAGCTCGTGAGAAACTTTTATAGCTTCAAAGTCGTGGAGATTGTCAGGCTCTTTTTCGAGTTTGAATATTCTTTCGGGTTTGAAGGGTGCTTTGCCGAAGTAGTTATTACCGCCTGTGATTGTGATATAGATTTGTTCTTTCATTATGGGTACTCCTTTCCGTTCTTTTATGTTATGATTATATTATACATATTCAAAGTCCGAATATTTGGAGTTTGGTGGCAAAAAGGAAAACAATATCGCGTTTTTCGCTTTTTTGGGCATCATCACCGAAGCACTGCCTGAGGCAGATTAAGCGAGGTGATGATGGCGCAGCGGTCAAAATTCATAGGCGCTCCAAGCCGCAATGAATTTTGGGAACCGCAAGAGGGATGAGTAAAAAGTAACGCCTGCCCGGCGAGGGCATATAAAAAGAAGATTTTTAAAGTCGGCATAATTTGAGCTTGTGCAATTCTTAAGAAAAACTGAAGAATATTTTCAGTGCCTTGACTTAAGGGTAGGTTATAGATACAATTAAATTGAAAGAGGTGATGGTATGACTAAGAAACGAAAAATTACAGCTTGGGTTATTGGTTGTTTGTTTTGGGAGTTTATTGTAGTAGGTCTGTATATTTATATGTGTTCACAGCTTAAATTTCCGAAACTTAACATTGATTCTTTAGGTTGGCTCGTACCTGTATTTATAGTTATTCCATTGTTAGCTTTGCTTTTTGGTGTGTTGTCTGTGCGAGGAAAAAAAGAACTTATGGAAGCTTTTTCGATAATATTTGCAGTTTTAAGCGCATTGTTATATTGTGCCCATATTTTTTTATCGATATTTTTGTTGTCGCCTATCATGTCAGATACAAAGAACAAAGATAATTATCTTGTTTTTGATAGTGATTTTGTATGGGTTTGTAATGATATAGTTGAAGTTATTCCCGAAGATATTCCTGAAAATGCAACAAATGTAGTATATAATTATCGTTACGAACCTCTATCACACGGATGGATGTATGTTTATTGGGAATTGCCTGAAGATGAATATGAAGCCTTTAAAAATGAAACATTAAAAAAAGACGGTACGGTTACAGAAACCGACAGAGGAGTAAAGTTCTGTCCGTCGTGGAATGAGAAAGGACTTTTTTCTGTTTGGTTAGAATTAATTTTAAATGATGAAAATAACAGCATAAGCTGCAAACTAGATCGAAGTTTCACCTGCTGATAAAAAACTAAGACCTGCCCATTACGGGCAGGTCTTTTCAACTTTATCTTTATATTCAAACTGATACTTATTAACAATGGTGTCAACTAATTCGTGTTCTCTGAAAATCGAATAACCGAGATTTATGCTCAGTGCATTTTTTCTTTTAATCTTAATACAGGGACTGAAAGAAAAGGGTATAAAAAAGACAGAAAAGAGAGCAAAAGA
>JAGBSR010000074.1 GCA_017631745.1 Clostridia bacterium
GCCGGGTAAAACCGTAACTATCAATTTTTTCAAGCTTGACTCTTGCCGTCTGGTTGACCTTCCGGGCTATGGCTATGCCAAGGTTTCACACGATGAGAAAAAGCGTTGGTCTGAGCTGATGGAAACTTATTTTTCATCAGGTAGAGATATTAGACTTGTAGTGCAGCTTATTGATATGAGACACGCACCCTCACAGCAGGATATTGATATGATCTAGTATATGGTTGAATGCAAAATTCCTTTTGTGCTTGCTCTTACCAAAGCTGATAAGCTCAATAAAACTGAACGAATGAATCAGTTAGAACTCATCTGCTCTATAGCAGCAAAATACGGCGAGATTCCCGTTGTACCTTTCTCAGCAACAAAAGGCGACGGCACTGAAGAACTCAGAAGACTTATAGAAAAATATGTTGCCGATAAAGCTTGAACGGGGGTGGGGATATGAAAAATATTTTAGCTGAAAAAATGAAAAAAAGTCCCGTTATTGCAGGGGTGAAGGATCTGACAAAATTTGAGGATGCCCTTAACTCATCCTGCGATATTATCTTTCTCCTCAGCGGCAGTATCTTTAATATCAAGGAGTTTGTTCAGAGGGCTAAAGATAAAAACAAGATGATATTCATCCATGTTGATTTGCTCGACGGCTTTTCAAAGGATGCCGTTGCACTGAAATATATCTATGAAGAAATCAAACCCGACGGTATCATTTCAACAAAAAACAGTCAGCTCAAAGCTGCAAAAAGCCTCGGATTTATGACCGTTCAGCGAATTTTTATCATTGACTCGCTGTCAATTGATACTGCAATAAAAGCTTCGCAGATGATTAATCCGGATGCTATTGAAATTATGCCGGGAATTATGCCAAAAATCACAAAGAAGATGAGTGATGAGCTTGATGTTCCTGTAATTGTCGGCGGTCTTATCAGCGAGAAAGGCGAGATTGAAAAGGCTCTTTCGAGCGGTGCCCTCGGTGTTTCAACATCTGCAAAAGAGCTTTGGAGGTAAGTTATGATTAACATCAGAAAATATCAGGAAAAAGATAAAGAATTACTCAGAGATATCTGCATAAAAACATCTCGTCTTCCCATTGAAACAGAAGATCAGAGAAAGTATCTCACCCTTATGTATAACGACTATTACACAGAGGTTGAGGGCAGAAATTGCTTTGTTGCCGTTGATGAAAACGATGTGGCTGTCGGCTATATTCTCTGTGCTGAAAACTTTGCGAGATACTCAAAGATTTTCAGAAAATTTTATCTCCCCGAAATTAAAAAGCTCGGAATGAACTATTACTTTATGGCAATCGGAGAAATGGCGGCTCATCTTCTTTACAGCAAGAAATATCCCGCTCATCTGCATATCGATATTCTCGATGTTTGCCAGGGTCAGGGTGTCGGCACAAGACTTATGAATGAGCTTAAAAATCATCTCAAAAGTAAAAATGTACCTGCTCTTATGCTTTCCTGCGGCGGTGATAACACTATGGCTGTGAAGTTTTATAAAAAGAACAGCTTCAAGGTTGTCAAAAATCTTGCGGGAAGCTACATAATGGGAATCGATTTATAATTTTTGTATAAAAACGCAATTACTGTCAACAATAATCTCAAAAGGAGTTGAGATTTGAAATGCTTGACAAAATTGCATTATTATTGACAATTATCGGCGGTGTTAACTGGGGTCTTGTTGGCATCTTTCAGTTTGACCTTGTTGCCTGGATTTTCGGCGGTCAGGACGCTATCATCAGCCGAATCATTTACACAGTAATAGCTCTCGCAGCTATCTGGTGTATATCTATTCTTTTTGTTTCAAGAGAAGAAGCAAAGGACTGACATTTTAAACTGACGGGGTGCTCTGACGAAACGGTCAGAGCGCTCTTTTTTATTCAGAGTCTGCAAGAGGGGAGAGGCGGCTCCGCAACCGAACTTTGTTCGGTCCGGCGACTTTTGTCGCCGTAGAAATCACTTTGTGATTTCAGCGGAGCCGCCGCCCTGCTTTAACCGCGGTTTTGCAGTAGAATTAAGAAGTTAACCGCTTATTAAAGTTACAATAATTATTGATTTTTATTTTAGAAGAGAGTATAATAAATAAGATTATAATGATTTTTCGGAGGTATTAACCATGGATATAAAACAACTGTGCTTTTCTCTTGCTGAAAAGAACGGTACCTCAGGTGATGAAAAGGCTGCCTGCGAATATGCAAAACAGCTTCTCAGCGAATATATGACAGCTCAAACCGATGTACTCGGAAATGTTGTCGGCACTATGGGAAATAAAGGTGCTCACATTTTACTTGATGCACACATTGACCAGATAGGTCTTGTAGTCAGACACATTGATGACAAGGGGTTTCTGCTTGTTGATAAGGTTGGCGGGCCTGATCTGAGAGTGCTTATCGGTGCTGAGGTAATTGTGCACGGTGAAGTTGACCTTTTCGGCGTTATTTCTTCAGTGCCGCCGCATCTTCAGAAGGGTGACAGCAAAAACGAAAGCATAGACCTTAAAACAATGGCTGTTGACATCGGTATGACAAAAGAGTCTGCTGAAAAGTTAGTATCAATCGGTGACAGAATAACTCTCAGAAATCAGCAGCTTGAGCTTCTCGGTGACAAAATTGTTTCACCCTCATTTGATGACAGATGCTGTGTTGCAGTTATACTCAAGGCTCTTGAAATGACCAAAGGCAAGCTCAACAATATAACAGTCAGCGTACTCTTTTCCGCTCAGGAAGAAACAACCGGCAGCGGTGCGAAGACAGGCTCATTTTCTCTTATGCCTGATTATGCAATTGCCCTTGATGTTGGCTTCGGCGATGATCCTTATACAGACAAAACTCAGACAATAGCTCTCGGCAAAGGTCCGTCAATCGGCATCAGCCCCACTCTTGACAGAGAATTTACAAAAGAGCTTAAAGAAATTTGCAACGAAAAGAACATACCTTATCAGCACGATGTCATGGGCGGCAGAACAGGCACAAACGCCGATTCAATCAACAACACAGGTCGCGGCATAAAAACAGCTCTTGTGTCAGTACCGCTGAGATATATGCACACAGGCTGTGAGGTAATCAGTGTTTGCGATATAGAAAACGCTGCAAAGCTTTTAGCTGAGTATCTTCTTAAAAAGGAGGCTGAGTGCAATGCTTAACGAACTTAAAAATCTCTGCCTTATAGACGGCACATCAGGTGATGAAGGCAGAGTAAGAGAATACATCATTTCAAAAATCAAAGATAAATGCGAATATTCCGTTGACCCAATGGGCAATGTGCTTGCTTTTAAAAAGGGTAAAGCTCAGCCTAAAAATAAAGTTATGCTTTCTGCACATATGGACGAGGTCGGTTTTATTGTTACTTACATCTGTGACAATGGCTTTCTGAAATTTACCAATGTCGGAGGCATCGACTCTAAGGTTGTAGTCGGCAGGGCAGTTCGCGTAGGCGAAAACAACATCAACGGTGTTATCGGCAATAAGGCAGTACATCTTTGTCACGGTGATGACGAAAAAACAGCTCCTAAGCTTGATAAGCTCTACATTGATATCGGTGCATCAAGCAAAGAAGAAGCAGAAAAATATGTAAGCATAGGCGACAGTGTGCACTTCATATCAGATTTCGTAGAGTTCGGTGAAGATAAAATCAAGGCTAAGGCAATTGATGACCGTTTCGGCTGTGCCATTATGCTCAGCATGATTGACAGCGACCTTGAATACGATACACATTTTGCTTTTCTCGTGCAGGAAGAGGTCGGTTGCAGAGGCGGCAGCGCTGCTGTATTTACAATCAGACCTGACTATGCAATTGTCCTTGAGGCTACAACAGCTTCCGATATTTCAGGCGTCAGTGATGAAGACAGAGTCTGTGTCCAGGGCAAGGGTGCGGTTGTATCCTTTATGGACAGATCAACTGTTTATAACAGAGATATGTTCAAGGGTGCATTTGCACTTGCCAAAGAAAAGAATATCCCCATTCAACCCAAAACAACAGTTGCAGGCGGTAACGATGCGAGCGCAATCCACAAGGCCTGCTCAGGCGTTTACACTATTGCTGTTTCACTTCCCTGCAGATACATTCATTCAGGTACTTCTGTAGGTGATAAGAAGGATATGCAGGCTTGCTACGACTTATCTGTTGCACTTTCTCAGGAGTATGCTAATGCTTAAGCTTGCAACAGATAAAGACCTTGACTGCATACTGAGCTTTTGTGACGGTGATTTGCTCGGCACAAGAATAGGCTGTTACTGCCTGGCGTACGGCTTTGAGAGAGATTTTCTCAATGTCTGGGTAAATCATACTGCCTCGGGCATTAATGCTGTTATTGCCAAATTTTACGACAGTATAACTATAAAAGCTGACTGTGAGGATTTATCCGAAATCAGAGAGTTTGTTTCTATGCTTGGTTTTACCACCCTTGAAACATCTGAGTCAACCTGCCTTAAGCTTTCGTATAAATCCGATGAAATCAAGAAATCTTATATATTTAACGGCACGGCTGAAAATATGGAAGCACAGGAGCTCTCAGAAGAGTACTTCAAGGCACTTTATCAGCTTGTTTGCGAAAATATTCCCGGCTCATTCGGCGACGATAAAGAGTCATATCTCGCTTTTCTTTCGGATTTTACATTCAGAAAGCGCAGAGGTCTTGCGCGAAGCAAAGGTATAATCCTTGACGGAAAATTAGTCTCAAGTGTCATTACCTCGGCAGAGGTACCGGGTAATGCACTTATCAGTGCAGTAGCAAGCGATAAAACAGTCAGAGGTACCGGCATAGGCAGAAAAACCGTACTTACAATGCTCAGTGAGCTTCAGAGCGAAGGTAAAAATATTTATGTTATTGCTCTGAATGAATCTGCAGAGGGCTTTTATGAGCATTTAGGCTTTGAATTTAAAGAAAATATTACTATTATTAGAGGACGATAATAATGTTCAGATTTGATTCAAGAATTGAAGAAATGTCAAAAAAAGCACTTGAAAGTGCGAAAGAAAATTTTGCTTATATAGATGAGATAACCGAATACAATCAGCAGAAAATGCTCAAAGCATTTATCGACAAGGGTGTTACCGAGTCAATGTTTGCCGAGAGCACAGGCTACGGCTATAACGACAGAGGCCGTGAAGTAATTGATGAAGTGTTTGCTCAGGCTGTGGGTGCAGAAGATTCTATTGTAAGACACAATTTCACTTGCGGCACTCACACACTTACAGTTGCACTTTTCGGTGTGCTCAGACCCGGTGACACAATGCTTTCAGTTTCAGGCACACCTTATGATACCATTCAGCCCGTTATCGGCATAACAAAAGACAGCAATATGGGTTCACTCAAGGATTTTGGTGTAAAATATGATGAGGTTGCTCTCAAGGATGAAAGACTTGATTTCGAGGCAATTGAAGAGAGACTTAAAAAAGGCGATGTGAGAATGGTTTACATTCAGCGCTCAAGAGGCTATTCACTTCGTCCCACACTTTCAGTTGCTGAAATCAAAAAGGTTGTTGATATCACCAAGAGAGTCAGCAAAGCAATGGTTATGGTAGATAACTGCTACGGTGAATGGACAGAAAAGCTTGAGCCTACAGATGTCGGTGCAGACCTTATGGCAGGCTCACTTATTAAAAATCCTGGTGGCGGTATTGCAAAAACAGGCGGTTATATAGCAGGTAAAAAGGAATATGTTGATATGTGCGCCTACAGACTTACAACTCCCGGTCTCGGCAGAGAAGTCGGTGCAACACTCGGCCAATCAAGAGAGCTTTTTATGGGCATTTTCAACGGCCCACATGTTGTCGGCGAAGCGCTTAAGGTTGCTTGCTTCACTGCGGCTCTTTTCGAACTTTTAGGCTTTGGCACCACACCCGAAAAGGATGAGACACGTCACGATATCATTCAGGCTGTAAAGCTTGTAAACAGAGACAATCTCATTGCTTTCTGTCAGGGTATTCAGAAGGGTTCACCTATTGATTCCTTTGTCGTACCCGAGCCCTGGTCAATGCCCGGTTATGACAGCGAGGTTATTATGGCGGCAGGTGCATTTACTCTCGGCTCATCAATTGAGCTTTCAGCCGATGCTCCTCTTCGTGAGCCTTATGCAGTGTGGCTTCAGGGCGGTCTCAACTTCCACAGCGGCAAGGTTGCCGTTATGTACGCTGCCGAAAATGTACTCAGAGTACTTGATAAAGAAGGTAATAAATAATGGGAAGCTTCAAAGGTTTTGATCCTAACGGCTTTATGCTTCTTGAAATGAACAAGTTTAACGATTCAAGAGATTTCTATGAAAGCGTAAAAGAAGACATAAAGAAAATGTCAATTGTTCCTATGCGTAATCTCTGTGCTGATCTCTCTGATGAGCTTTACAGAATTGACCCAAAGATGAATCTCGTACCTACCAAAATGGTTTCGAGAGTCAGAAGGGATACAAGATACTCAAAGAATAAGCAGATGTATCGCAGTAATATCTGGTGTATGTTTATGAGGGACAAGCATCAGTGGGAAAATTTCCCGTGTATGTGGTTTGAGTTTTTCCCTGATGGATACAGCTACGGTGTTGCAATGTTCCGTTTTGACGCAACGGGTCTTGGTGCTTTCAGACAAAAGCTAATCGAAAAGCCTAAGGAATTCAGAAGAGCTCTTACAAGCATTGAAATCACAGGCGCTCAGCTGTTTCTTGATTTGTTCAAGAAGAATAAACCCGATATCGAAAAAGTAGATGATGACCTTAAAATCTTTTATAACGCAAAGGATTTCGGCTTCACTTATCACAGCAATAATATGCAAAAGCTCATTGACGGCAGCATTATTGAAGAGCTGACCTATGCCGTAAGAGCATTTGAGCCGATGTATAAATTCCTGAGCGAAATCACAGATGAACTTGTGGCTAAAGGAGAATAATTATGGAGAATGTTTATAAGAAGCTTAAAAGCGGTTCTGATATAAGAGGTACCGCTGCAGATGGAGTAGAGGGTGAAGCTGTTGAACTCACCGATAAAGCTGTATTTGACCTTACAATCGGCTTTTGCAAATGGCTCAAGGAAAAGGGCTATGATGGCGATAAAATTGCCGTAGGCCACGATTCAAGAATATCTGCTCTCAGAATTAAAAAACAGGTAACAGATGCTTTAGGTGAGTACGGCTATAAAATTTTCGACTGCTCATACGCATCAACACCTGCAATGTTTATGACTACTGTTTATCTTGATTGCATTGCAAGCGTTCAGATTACGGCAAGCCACCACCCCTTCAATAAAAACGGACTTAAGTTTTTCACCAAAGACGGCGGACTCAACGGTGAGGATATCGAAAGAATAACTGTTCTCGCTTGTGAAAGCTATGAGAAAAACGGCAGAGTACCTGATGTGGAAGCTATTGATTATATGTCGATTTATGCAAAGGGTCTGCGCAAAATGATTTGCGATGAGCTCGGTGACGATGAAGACAGCAAACCTCTTGCAGGCTACAAAATTGTTGTCGATGCAGGCAACGGTGTCGGCGGGTTTTATGCCACAGACGTACTCGCACCTCTCGGTGCTGATGTGTCGGGCAGTCAGTTCCTTGGTATGGACGGAATGTTCCCGAATCACGCTCCCAATCCCGAAAATAAAGAGGCGATGAAGAGCATTTGCAAAGCAACAGTTGATAACGGTGCTGATCTCGGTGTTATTTTTGATACCGATGTAGACAGAGCAGGCTGTGTAGATAAAAACGGCAATGAAATCAACAGAAACCGACTTGTTGCATTAGCTTCTCTTATAGCTCTTGAAAATAACAAAGGCGGCACAATTGTAACTGACAGTGTTACCTCAACAGGGCTTACAGCGTTTATTAACAATGACTTGGGCGGTGTACATTACCGCTTTAAAAGAGGTTATCGCAATGTAATAAACGAGCAGCTTCGCCTTAACAGCGAAGGTATCAACTGTCCTCTTGCAATGGAAACATCAGGTCATGCGGCTTTCAGGGATAATTACTATCTCGATGACGGCGCATATCTTATGACTAAGATTATCATTAAAATGGCTCAGATGGGCAAAGAAGGCAAGACTCTTGATTCACTCATTGCAAATCTCAAGGACCCTGCCGAAGAAGCTGAGCTTCGTTTTAAAATCAAGTGTGAAGATTTCAGAAGCTACGGCAATAAAGTAATTGATGAGCTCGAAAAATTTGCATCCGACAAGCAGGGAATGAGAATAGCTGACGACAACAGAGAGGGTATAAGAATATACTTTGACTCTGAGGATAAAAAAGGCTGGCTTCTTCTCAGACTCAGCGTTCACGACCCGATTATGCCTCTTAATATTGAGAGTGATGTTGTCGGCGGTGTAAAAAAGATTGCTCAAGAATTTAAGGCGTTTTTAAGCAGTTATGATATGCTTGATATAACACCTATAATTAATTTTCTTGCATAAAGTTTAAATTGAATTTTACTGAAAGGAGCAGAATATGAGAAAGTATGCTATGGCAGTTTTGACTATATCCTTGATCGCCTTACTCGGCTTTGCCTTTGTCAGCACATATTTTCAGCCGGTGGATTCCCTTATAAGACCGCCTCAGGCTGAGGGTGAAAATCTTTCTATTCAGCTCGCTTTCAGTGAGGCTGTTGGTGAGGATTATCTTCTTAAACAGCCTATGAACGGCAACTACCGAAGTGCTTATACTTTTATCGACCTTACAGGCGATAAAAACGACGAGGTAATTGTTTTCTATTCAAAAAGCAACGACCTTGGCATAGTGAGAATGAATGTTCTTGACAAGTCAGACGGAGAATGGGTGAGTATTGCCGACTTTCAGAGTGTACATAACGACATTCAGGAAATAGAATTTGCCGACCTTAATGGCGACGGCACAAAAGAAATTATAGTCGGCTGGACAGTTTCCGGCGAAAGCTACTCGAAGCTTATTACGGTATATCAGATTAACAGCGATAAAACCGCAACTGATATAGAGTCTGTTTATGTGGATTACTACTCAATTTTCAGAGTTTCCGATATTGACTGCGACGGTAATGAGGACATTCTTTTATTTAAATATGCAACTGCAGGCAATACGGCAGAGTACACTGCTACGCTGATAACTTATGATAAAAACTCTGTTAAAGTCAAAGGTGCATTCACTCTCGATAATTCAATATCCTCTGTTGCAGCGGTAAATTTTGACCTTCCGAAAGACGGAAACACAAAAAGAATTTTTGTTGACGGGCATAAGATTGACGGCGGTATGATTACTGACTGCTTCCTCTGGCAAGAAAATATAAACGATTTTGAAAGATATAATGTTGCAGGAGTCGGAGTCAGTGCTCTGTCCTCAAGAACATCCTCGGTGCTTTGCAGCGATATAAATTCCGATTCGCTCATTGAAGTGCCCTGTGAGGAATATCTTGCTAATATCAGCTCTGAAACGCCGATTCTTAACAACAAAACAACTAATAACCTTGGTCCGAGCCTTATTAATTGGGTCAGTGTCAGCGAGAACTCTGCCGAAACAATTGAACGGCACCTTATTATGTCGCAGTACGGATACAGCTTTAAATTCAGCGAAAAATGGCTCGGCAATGTTTCAGTTACCAACGATTCACAGAAGGGTATACTTACCTTCTGGTCAATTGATATTAAAGACGGCATACCTCAAAAGGGTAAGAAGCTCTTTTCAATTATGACAATCACCGAAATAGATCTCGATACCATCGGTGAAATTTCCTTTACCTATTCTCAGCTGACTCAGCTTAAAGGTAAGTTTTATTACAGCAAAATCTATGATGCCGGTTTAGATTACGGCATAACAAATAAAGAAATCAAAAACAGAATTATAGCGGGGTGATATTATGAAAACAGTGCTTGTTGCTGAAGACGAAAATTCCATCAGAGAATTTATAACTATCAATCTTCGCCTTGCAGGCTATGAGATAATCGAAGCCTGTGACGGCAGACAGGCTATTGAAAAATACGATGCTAACAGAAACAGTATTGATATAGCTGTGCTTGATATTATGATGCCCGGCTGTGACGGTATTGAGGTATGCAGACATATAAGAGAGAAAAATATGAATGTCGGCATAATCTTTTTAACCGCAAAAGCTCAGGAGCACGACAAGGTCAGCGGTCTTATTTCCGGTGCTGACGATTATATCACCAAGCCCTTTTCTACCACAGAGCTTATCGCAAGAGTTGAGGCTCTTTACAGAAGAGTTGATTACAGCAGAAATCTTCTTAGTATAACTCCGAGAGACAGTCTTATTCTCGGTGAATTTGAGCTCGATTTGAAAAAACATGTGCTTTTTAAGCGCGGTAAAGAAATTGAGCTTACTCATATTGAATATCAGATCCTCGAGTGCTTTTTCAACAAGCCTGAGGAATCAATCGAAAGAGGAGTATTTGTCGAAAAGGTTTGGGGAGACAAATACTACGGCGACGATAAGGTTGTCGATGTAAACATCAGACGCCTTCGTCTTAAAATAGAGGATGACCCCTCAAATCCTACGCACCTGATAACCGTGTGGGGTCAGGGCTACAGATGGATTACCTGATTTAACCATTATTCAAGAAAGGAGAAAAGGAATATGAAAAACAAGGCCAAAATGACCCTCGGCAACACTGTTAAGGGCAGATGGATAAAAAACGTTCTTCTTGTTTTTACTGTAATTATGTTCCTTTTTTCCTGCATAATCGTCTATTCCTCGTGCGTTCGTTATTTTAATTCCGCTGAGCTTGCAATGAGAGCAAGAAACTCGAAATCAGTTGACACCTTTTTCAGTGAATATAACAACGGAAGCACGGAAACATTCACTGTCGGAGCCTATGAATTCATAGAAAACTTCCAGTACAGAGATATTATGGAGGTATGGGTGCTTGATAAAAACGGTGGATTGCTAGTTTCCTCAAGTGGTTTCAGCGAATCTTCGTCTTCTCGTTGGGACGATTATGAAATTGCTCTTGAAGCCGAAGATAACATCGGTGTTAAACGGCTGAAGCTTTCCAGCGGTGAGCCTGTTATGGCCATGACATACATTCTTCGCGATTCAGCAGGAAGCAATTACGGTGCAGTAAGATATCTTGTTTCTATGCGGGCGATGTATCAACAGTTATTTATGATTATTGTAATTGTCATTGCTTCATTTATACTCGTCGTTGCGTTAATGGCTATTTCGGGAATGTATTTCGTTTCTTCTATTGTTAATCCCGTGTCTGATATATGCAGTACAACTGCCGAAATTGCAAAAGGTGATTTTTCTGCGAGAATTGATTATGACTATTATCACGATGAAATCGGTGAGCTGTGTATGTCCATCAACAATATGGCTCAGCAGCTCAGTGAAATCGATAAAATGAAAAATGACTTCATTTCAACGGTTTCCCACGAAATAAGAACTCCTATGACAGCTATCAAGGGATGGGGTGAAACTCTGAAAAATGTCGGTGATAACCCCGAGCTACTGCACAAGGGTCTTGATATTATCGTCGACGAAACAGACAGACTGTCTTCAATGGTTGAAGAGCTGCTTGATTTCTCCCGTATGCAAAACGGAAAAATCAGAATTGTGAACGAAGAAATTGACCTGCTTTATATAATTGAGCACGTTTATGATACATATAAGCAAAAGGCAGTGAATGAAAGTATAAATCTTTCCCTTGAGCTTAATGAAAACATCGATATAAGATTAATCGGTGATAAAGACAGAATCCGTCAGGTAATAATCAATATTCTTGACAATGCTATCAAATACACCCCTAAAGAGGGGAGCATAAGTATTGAAATTGTAAAAATTCAAAAATATGTTAAAATAATAATCAGCGACAGCGGTATCGGCATACCGCAGAAGGATTTGCCTCATATCAAAGAAAAATTCTATAAGGCGGATAACAATGTGCGCGGTACGGGTATCGGACTTGCTGTTGCAGATGAAATTATAAAAATGCATTCAGGCGAGCTTAATATTTCAAGTGAGGTTTCAAAGGGAACAACCGTAGAAATCATCTTGCCTGTTATAACCAAGGAGGACTAATATATGTCAAAGGATAAAAAAGAATGTTTACATAAAACCTCAGTAGGCGGTCAGGCGCTTATTGAAGGAATTATGATGCAGGGCCCCAAGGGAGCGGCTGTTTCCGTAAGAACACCCGACGGCTCTATAGATACCGAAATGGTAGATTTCAAGCACGCCAAGGATAAGTTCAAGCCGCTCGGCTGGCCTCTTATCAGAGGTGTGGTTGCTTATATCGAATCAATGATGTTAGGCTATAAGTGTCTTATGATATCTGCCGAAAAATCAGGTCTTGAAGACCTTGAGGAAAGCGAAGAAAATCTGTCGAAGCTTGATAAATGGATCAATGACCATATCAACAAAAAGGTTCTCGGCGTACTCACAGGCATTGCCAGTGTTATCGGCGTTTTGCTTGCATTTTTACTTTTCTTCTATCTTCCCACTATTGCCGTTAATTTTATCAATAAGCTTTCAGGCGATGTGCTCACAAATTACCGTGCACTCTTTGAAGGCATAATCAGAATGGTGATTTTTGTTGCATACATCGCACTCGTATCTCTTATGAAGGATATAAAGAGAACATTTATGTATCACGGCGCAGAGCACAAGACAATTTTCTGCTATGAAAAAGGCTGTGAGCTTACAGTTGAAAATGTAATGAAGCAGTCACGTTTTCATCCACGCTGCGGTACAAGCTTCATATTTGTTATTCTCATTATAAGCGTTGTGATTTCATCTGTTATTTCTGTTACCTGGCCTGAGCTTCGTGATCAGACAGTGCTCTGGATTGCAATTAAGGTGCTTATTCTTCCGCTTATTACAGGCATCAGCTACGAGTTTATCAAGTACGCGGGCAGACACGACAATGTATTCGTAAAGATTCTTTCCGCCCCCGGACTCTGGATGCAGAGACTTACAACAAAAGAACCTGACGAGGATATGATTGAGGTTGCTCTTGCATCCTTCAAGGCGGTTATCACAGACAATCCTGAGGACGATGCCGTATGACAATCAATGAAGCTTTAAAAGCTTTGAAGCTTATACTCTCGGATGTTGACGACGGAGATATCGAAGCTAGATATATTCTCGAAAAGGTCAGCGGTGTTTCCTATACTCAGATGCTTTTTAAGAGTGACAGCAATATTTCTGACGAAGCCTTTGAAGAGGCAGTACTTATGGCTCAGAGGCGTTTTGGCGGTGAGCCGATACAGTATATTCTAGGCTCCTGGGACTTTATGGATTTCACCTTCAGAGTAGGTGAGGGAGTGCTTATTCCCAGGCCTGAAACCGAGATTTTAGTTGAGTATATACTTGATAAAATAAAAAATATTAAAGAGCCTGTTGTATATGATTTATGTTCAGGAAGTGGCTGCATAGGTCTGAGTATTGCTTGTTTCAGAAAAGATGCGAAGGTGTATCTCGTTGAAAAATCTGAGAAAGCTTTAGCTTATCTTACAGAAAATCAGAAAAGCCTTTGCGGCGACTCTGATAACATTCAGGTTATAAAGGGTGATATATTGATTACTGATGATTTCAGCAGTCTTCCCGAAGCCGATGTTATCGTAAGTAATCCGCCTTATATCAGAAGCGACGAAATACCGTCTCTTCAAAGTGAGGTCCTGCGCGAGCCCGTTATGGCCCTTGACGGTGGAGAAGACGGACTTATATTTTACAGAGTACTCGTAAACGAGTGGTCGAAGAAGCTGAGCCGTGACGGATTTATGGCCTTTGAGTGCGGCGAAGACCAGGCCGAGGATATCTCCGAACTTTTCAGTAAAATTAATTTTGACAGCGAGATAGTTTTTGACTATAATAATATTCAGCGAATCGTTATCGGAAGGAGAAAATCAAATGATTCTTGATCTTATGAGAGACGGACTCTCTATTGAACTGATAATTAATCTTTGTGTCCGTGTATTTATAATATTCTGTGTTTTACCCATACACGAATTTGCCCACGGCTTTGTTGCGAGTAAATTGGGTGATGACACAGCCCGCCTTAAAGGCAGACTTACAATGAATCCTCTTGCCCACATTGATCCCTTCGGTGCACTTATGGTTATTCTTGTTGGCTTCGGTTATGCTAAGCCCGTACCCGTAAACATCGGCAGATTCAAGCGCGGTAAAAGAAAGCAATATATGGCGCTTACAGCTTTTGCAGGTCCCGTTTCAAACCTTATTATGGCAACTATATTCACATTTGTATACTGCCTTATTTATTATAAGCTTATTTATACTGCTGAGTATATGTATTATATTGCATTATTCTGCTCGGTTGCGGCTCAGATAAACATTTCTCTTGCGGTATTCAATCTTTTACCCATACCGCCTCTTGACGGCTCGAGGATTCTTAATGCTTTTCTTCCCGACAGACTTTATTTTAAGATTATGCAATATGAAAGATACATTGTTTTAGGCGTGTTCGCACTTATTTTCCTCAATGTTCTTGACGGCCCTATTGCTTTTCTCACAGGTCTTATCGAGGGAATAATATTCAAAATATGTGAAATACCCTTTGTATAATTAAGGAGCTGCAATGGAAGTTATAAATTATAAGCTGGATGTATTTGAAGGCCCTCTCGACCTACTTTTGCATCTGATAAACAAACACAAACTCAATATCAACGATATTCCCATTTTTACTCTCGTAGAGCAGTATATCGAGTATGTTCGTCAGATGCAGGAATCTGATATGGAGGTTGCAAGCGATTTCCTTGAAATGGCTGCAAGACTTGTTTATATCAAGTCTGTTTCTCTTCTGCCTGTTTACGAAGAAGCCGAACAGCTCAAAAAAGAGCTTACAGGCGAGCTTATCGAGTATCGCGACTGCAAAATTATGGCAGGTAAAATAGCTGAAACCGCTAACGGCTTTGACTATTTCTACCGTGACACTATGAAGATAGAAGCAAGCAAAAAATATGAGAGACTTCACGAAAGCGAAGACCTTTTCCGTAGCTATATTGCCGCTGTCGGTAAAGGTAAGAGAAAGCTTCCGCCACCCATTGAAGCCTTTACTGCAATCGTTTCCAAGAAGATAGTTTCCGTATCTTCAAGAGTAACAGGTATCGTTAAAAAGCTCAGAAGAGGCACAAAACGCCATTTCGGCGAGTTCTTTTCAGATGCATCATCCCGCTCAGAAATGGTTGCAACTTTTCTCGCTATGCTTGAGCTTATAAAGGCTAACAAAATCAAGGCCTGGGGCAGCGGTGACAAGGTTGTTGTGGAGCAGTGCGAAGAGCTTGAAGAGAATATTGAGTCTTTCATCAGTGAATTTTCCGTTGACGGTAACGAGGAGGAAACAATAAATGAACAACAGTGAATTAATCCCTATGCTTGAAGCTGTGCTGTTTGCAATGGGTGAGCCCATAGAAATTGAGCGACTTTGTGTAGCTCTCGAACTTGATGAAATAGTTGTAAGCGATGCTCTTGCAAAGCTTCAGGAAAAGTATGAGGACGACACTTGTGGCATATGCCTTTTAAAACTTGATAACAAATATCAGATCTGCACAAAGCAGAAATTTGCCGACAGCATCAGAAGCGTAATTGAAGTTAAGAAGAATGCACCGTTATCACAGGCTGCTTTTGAAGTTCTTGCAATTATTGCATACAATCAGCCTGTTACCAAGGCGTTTGTTGAGCAGATAAGAGGCGTTGACTGCAGCGGTGTAATTTCATCTCTTTGTCAGAAGTCACTTATTGAAGAAAGAGGTAGACTCGACCTGCCCGGCAGACCTCTTATTTACGGTACAACTGCCGAATTTTTAAGATGCTTCTGCATTTCTTCACTCGATGAGCTTCCGCCCTTACCTGAAAATAAGAGTGAGCAAGCGGCTTCAACTGAAAGTGAGTCTGAGGAAGATAATTCAAAAGTAAATTTTTCTGAAATTCAGTGAACAGTTTTTTAATAAACGGTTGACGAAACTCAATCTTTAATGTAATATAATAAGAGAATTATAGAAAGGGGTGAAAGGGTGACAGGATTTCAGATATTTTTGTGTGTATTACTCGGAATAATCGCATTTTTAGTGCTTATACTTTCAATCCCCGTCAAGATTTCTCTTGCTTTTGATAATAAGATTCACCTTACTGTGAAATATCTTTTCATCAAGCTTGATATTTTACCTGCCGGCCCAAGTAAGCCCAAAGAGCCTAAGCCTAAAAAAGAACCCAAACCAAAGCCCGAAAAGCCTAAGGATGAAGTTCCGAAAGAGAAAAAGCCCAATCCTATTCTCGAAATGGTAAAGGCAAATGGCTATGACGGTATGATGCTCGTAATTAAAAATCTCGGAAGAGTACTCGGCACATATGGCGGAAAATTATTTAAAAGCGTTGTATTTGATGAAATTGATGTTTATGTCAGTGTGGGCACAGGCGATGCTGCATCAACGGCTATAAAATACGGCGAAACCTGCCAGAAGGTTTACCCTGTATTCGGCTTTATCTGCTCAAACAATATCGTAAAAAAATATGATATTCTTGTTGAACCCGACTTTTTAGCAAACAAAACCGAAAGTGAATTGTTCATTGATTTCAGTGTAACAATCAGAAAAATTATAAACGCAACCATTGCAATGGTATTCAGGCTCATTTTCAATGTCGGTCTTAAGTTTATACTCGGCTCTAAGAAAGGCAAAGAAAACACAGAGTCTAACGATACAAAAACGGCAACAGCCGAAACTAAGATTGGTTAAATAATGAAAGGATGATATAATATGGCAGAAAAATCAGCAGGCGCAATTCTCGCTTCAACAATCGAAAAAATCCGTGATCTTGTAGACACAAGCACAATCATCGGTGAAGCTATCTATGCAGAAGGCGGCACAACAATCATTCCCGTATCAAAGGTTACATATGGCTTCGCTTCAGGCGGTGCTGACTTCCCCTCAAAGGGCAATCAGGAGCTCTTCGGTGGCGGCGGTGGTGCAGGTGTTACAATCACACCCGTTGCTTTCCTTGTAATAAACAACGGTGATGTTACACTTAAGCACATCACAGCTTATGACAACGCAGCTGAAAGAGTTGTTAACCTTGTTCCCGAAATGTTTGACAAGGTAACAGGTCTTATGAACAAGACCAAGAAGGATGTTGTAATTCCCGACGCTGAGGTTGAGGAAGTATAATTTTCCTGAAATATTAATTTTAAATCAACCGCCTGCATATCATATAATCGGCAGGTGGTTGCTTTGTTACTGAAAAAACTGTTTTTTACTCTGTTTTGCATCATATTTTTCTCTTTTTCGGTGTACTCTGTCCATGAGCCGACCGTAAGTGCTCAAAGTTCAGTTGTTATCAACGCCGAGACAAAAGAGATAATTTATGAAAAAAATGCATATAAGCACCGTTCAATGGCGAGCACAACGAAGATAATGACTGCAATTCTTGCAATAGAGTCGGGCAGGATGTCGGAAGTTGTAACAGCTGAAAATATGCAGGCAGAGGGCTCGTCAATAGGTCTTGAAAACGGCAATAAGCTCACTCTTGAAGCACTTGTATGGGGTATGATGCTCGAATCGGGCAACGATGCCGCAAAGCTGACAGCCAACTTTCTTGTAGGTAGCGAGGAAAGCTTTTCGCAGTTGATGAATAAAAAGGCTCAAGAAATCGGTATGTGCGATACAAATTTTGTAACCGCATCAGGTCTTGATGATAAAAATCATTATTCTACGGCTTATGATATGGCTCTTCTCGGTGCATATGCACTTTCAAATCCCTTGTTCCGCGAGATATGCTCGAGTAAATCAAAAACAGTCAGCTTTATAGAGCCGGATATTTCAAAGACTTTTTCCAACCATAATAAGCTTCTTTCCTATTACGAGGGTACTATCGGTATCAAGACGGGCTTTACCAAAAAGAGCGGTCGCTGTCTTGTGTCAGCCTGTGAGAAGGGTGGCAGTATTTTTGTAGCCGTGACACTTAATGCAGGTGATGATTGGAACGACCATATGAAGCTTTACAACTATGTATCTGAGGTCTGTGAGGATACTGAAGTATATATCCGCATACCTGATAGTATGAGAGTATACGGCGGAAATGATGTCTGTGCTGAAATTCAGTTGAAAGAAAACCCCGTAAATGTAAGCTTGTTTGGTGACAATAATCTTACACAGAAAATATATTTGCCTGAATTTATCTATGCGCCTGTTAAAAAGGGTGACATTATAGGCAAGGCTCAGCTGTTAAATAACGGCAGGGTAGTGCTCGAAAGAGATATTGTTTCAAACAGTGATATTTCTTCTATTGCACCTGAGCCTGAAAAAGCAAATTTTTTCATAAAAATTTTCAGTGCGATAACTGATTTATTTAATAACTGAAAGGACTATAATATGGCAGAAGTCAGACTTCAGAAGTTTTTAGCCGAAAGCGGTGTTGCTTCAAGACGAAAGAGCGAAGAGCTCATCGATCAGGGCAAGGTTAAGGTCAACGGCAGAGTCGCCATGATTGGTGATAAGATTGACCCTAAAAAAGACACCGTTACCGTAAACGGCAAAAAAATAGTTAAAACAAAGACATTCACATATGTTGTTTTGCATAAGCCAAGAGGGTTCATCACAACAATGAACGATGAAATGGACAGAAAGTGTGTTGCAGAGCTCATAAAAGATGTACCCGGCAGAGTTTATCCTGTGGGCCGTCTTGACCGTGACAGCGAGGGCATGCTCCTTTTCACAAACGACGGTGCATTTGCCAATGCTATGACACATCCCACTAAGCACGTGCCTAAGACTTATCGTGTTACTGTCAGACCATCTATCACTGAAGATCAGATTACAGCTCTTACTCAGGGCGTAATCATCGACGACAGAAAGACAGCTCCTGCGGAAGTGAGAGTTGTAACAAAGGAAGAGGGCAGAGTTGTTCTTGAAATTATCCTTTACGAGGGCAGAAACCGTCAGATAAGAAAAATGTGCGAAGAAGTCGGACTCGAGGTAGCTCGACTCAAGAGAACAGCCATCGGCTCAATCAAGCTCGGTATGCTTAAGCAGGGCGCCTGGAGAAATCTCACAGATGATGAAGTGAGAAAGCTTATGATTGCCGCCGGTCTTGAAAGAAAGAAGAAATAATATGATTTATTTCAAAAACACAGTCAGTCCCGACAATGATAAGGCTATATTTTTTCAGGCCCTTGACGGGGAAAAATCAATCGGCAGATGCACGTTGATTCTCGAAGAAAAATATGCCAATATAACAGAACTTACCTTTAGTGATGTTTTTGCAGGTGAAGGACTTTTAAAAAGCGCCTTCAATTATGCTTGCTTAAGAAATTATTATATGGGCAGATGCACAGCTGAAAATGCTGATAAATTGCTTATAAAGGCAGGCTTTCAGAAAGTAAACGGAGTATATGAAAACGACATTCCGACAATACTGATGGGAAGCTGCGCAAGCTGTAATAAATAATATAGATTTCTCAAACGGAGGAACCATAAATGATAAGAAGTATGACAGGCTTCGGAAGAAGTCAGGATATATTGGACGGCATGAGCATTTCCGTTGAAATAAAAAGTGTAAACCACAGATATTTCGACTTCTCCTGCCGAGTACCGAGAAGCTACGGCTTTCTCGAAGAAAAGCTCAAGACTTATATTCAGACTCTTGTTGCAAGAGGTAAAATTGAATGCTATGTAAGCATTGAAGCTTTGGAAATTGACGAGTGTATTGTCAATGTCAACCATTCTCTTGCGGCAGGGTACATCGAAGCGCTCAAGGAAATCAGCGAAAGATATAATCTGCCTGATGACATCACTGTTTCATCGGTTGCTAAATATCACGACATTTTCTCTGTACATAAAAGTGAAGCTGATGAGGAAAGAATCTGGAATGCAGTTAAAACTATTGCCGATAAAGCCATCGCTTCATTTGTCGCAATGAGAGAAAAAGAAGGCGAAAAGCTTAAGGATGATATTCTTTCAAGATGTGATACAATTCTTTCAAATGTATCATTTATTGAAGAGCGTTCACCTGAGACTGTTAAGGAATATAACGAGAAGCTTCTCGAGAGAATGAAGACAGTACTCGGCGATGTTCAGGTAGACGAACAGAGACTTCTTACAGAGGCAGCTATTTATGCTGATAAAATTGCGGTTGCCGAAGAGACTGTCAGACTCAGAAGCCACATCGCTCAGATGCACGAATTTATGGACAGCACTGTTGCAATCGGCAGAAAGATGGACTTCCTTATTCAGGAGTTCAACCGCGAAGCTAATACAATAGGCTCAAAGGCTCAGGATGTTGAGATTGCCAAGAAGGTAATTGATATCAAGGCCGAGATAGAAAAAATCAGAGAACAGGTTCAGAATATTGAATAAGGTGAGAATGCAATGAAATTAATTAATATCGGTTTCGGTAATATGATTAACGCTCAGCGTCTCGTTGCAATCGTCAGTCCGGATTCTGCACCTATCAAAAGACTTATTCAGGAATGTAAAGAAAGAGGCACTCTCATAGATGCTACCCAGGGCAGACGCACAAGAGCGGTTATGATTATGGATAGCGACCATGTAATACTTACATATCTTCAGTGTGAGACCGTTGCCAACCGTCTTGATTCCGATGCAGATATCTGCGAGGAGGATTGCGCTGATGAATAATAACGGTGTTCTTGTTGTTGTATCCGCTCCGTCAGGTTGCGGTAAAGACACTATCATTGCCGAGGTGCTTAAAAAGACAGATGACGCATTTGTTTCGGTTTCAATGACCACAAGAGCCATGAGACCCGGCGAAAAAGAGGGCGTCAACTATTACTTTGTTTCACAGACAGAGTTTGAAGAAAAAATCGACCAGGGTGAAATGCTCGAGTATGCCCGTTACGGAAGCAATTATTACGGCACTCCTGCCGGCCCCGTAAGAAAGCTACTCAGCGAGGGCAAAACAGTTATTCTTATCATAGAAGTTCAGGGTGCAGGTAATGTAAAGAGACTTTTCCCTGATGCTTGTGCGATATTTATAATTCCCCCGTCATTTGAAATCCTCGAAAAACGCCTTCGCGGCAGAGGTACTGACGACAATGATTCAATAATTAAACGCCTTGAGATTGCAAAGGATGAGCTTGCAAGAGCTGTTGAATTTGATTATATCGTGGAAAATGATGTTCTCGAAGAGGCAGTTGAAGATATCATCACAATTATCAAGGCCGAAAAATTAAAAACAAATAAAATGAAAAATAAATTAAGTGAGGTAATAAACAATGCTTAATCCCGATTTAAGAGAATTACTCAAAAACAACACCAGCAGATATTCACTCGTAATTGCAGTTGCAAAGAGAGCAAGAACTATCGCTGAAGATCCCATTCTTAACGAAAAGTGCGGAACAGAGAAGCAGGTGTCATATGCTCTCGAAGAGTTCCTTGACGGCAAGCTCGAAATCAAAGAGCCCGAAGAAATCAGAAACATCTAAATTTATTTATAAGGAAGTGAAATGATATGGAACAGTCTGTTGCTCTTGTTGCGGTAGAAAATGTTGCAGATCATTTTGACATTTTTTACAGCTATACGATACCTGAAAATCTCAGA
>JAGBSR010000075.1 GCA_017631745.1 Clostridia bacterium
AATCAACATCTTTGCAACCCACACTCATTCGGGCATAGACACTCAGGGTCTCTGGACTGAGATTTACCGTAAGTGGCCTCTGAATATCGGCAGTGCAATGTCGGGCATGTGGGAAACCGAGCAGGGTACCGACTCGGAATATATGGAGTTTTTATACGGCTCAGTTGCAACCGCTATCCGAAAAGCTGTGGGCTCAATGACCGAGGGAGATATGTTCTATGCTGAAAAAGATATCGGCGAAGAGTACTTCAACAACAAAAACAGACCCTCTGCAACCTCCCTTGATACCACTCTCAGACGCTTCACATTTGCGCCATATAAAAAATCTGAGAAGCCTACAATTATCGTCAATATGTCAGCTCACCCCGATGTTGTAGGTCTTCCCGTTTCTGATGATGAAACTAAGGGTCACGGCGTATCGGGCGACTATATCTACTATATGGGTGAAGTTATTACAAATGCAGGCTATAACTTTATGTTCTTTAACGGTGCAATTGCAGGCATCTATATCGGCAGAGTTGATGTCAAGGCTGATAAGCGAGTGGAAATCGCATCGAACTACGGTAAAGAAATGGGTAAAATGGTGCTCGGTCTGACAAAAACTGAGCAGGAAATCAAAGCTGACCCGTATCTTATGGGACTTGAATTTACTGCCGAGCAAATCGAATCCTGGTACACACCCTGGTATAAGGGCTGGGTACCTGCAGAAGAGACAAAGCTGGCTCCCATACTCAACCTCAGAATTAACAAGGTTGAGGTGCCCGTTACCAATCCCGTAATCAAGGCTGCAGGCAAGTTGGGCGTGGTAAACTATCTTATCAAGTGTGTTGGCAAGGACTATTATGTAACCACCGAAATTGCCTATATGGAAATGGGTGAAGATATTAAAATTGCTTTTGTACCCGGTGAGGTGTGCACTGATCTTATCTATGGCGGTGCCTCACTGACAGCTGAGGGCTCGGTAAACCGCAAGGACTTTGAGGGAAAAACGCTCACAGAGATTTTCGGCGAGGACCTGATTATCTTCGGTCTTGCCAACGATGCTGTCGGCTATATTATTCCCGATAACGACTATGCGATGGCTCTTGCCTTCGGCCACTATCACGAAACACTTTCGTTAGGCAAAAACACAGCATCAATTTTAGCAAAGGCATATGAAAATTTAAAATAATAATGTAACGCGAAAAAGCTCGGCGGTGAAGATTAGCTTCTTTCCGCCGAGGTGGTTTTTTGCAAAAAAAAAAATAAAAGCCCGCCTAGCGGGATTTCATTTTGCCTTTAATTAGAGAGGCATAACGATTTTGTTAGCGATTTCATCAGCTACATCATTAAGACCAACGAGTCTGAGGAAATCAAGAGCAAGGTCAATCCACTGCATAACAAATGCTTTAAGATCCATTATACTTTACCTCCATATGTTTTTGACTTTAGTCTGAGGAAGATTATATATCTATTTTCTAAAAAATGTCAACACTTCCCTTGTGAAAAATCAACTAAACATCTATGTTTTTATTGTGCAAAGTAAATAAACGATTTAAAGGGTTAAAAGATATAAACATTATTGGAGAATATGTTGATTATTTCACGCTTTAATGAAATTTAAAAAGTTTTTTTGAAATAAATATGAATTTTCTATTGACAAATTTCCTTTAGTTTACTATAATGTAGTTGCTTAGGAGTCTCGACTCCGAAAGACTATTGAAGAAGGAGGACACTATAATGGACGCTATCAAAGCTTGGTTCGCTGACTACGAAGCACAGGTTAAGGCTATCCTTGAAACAATCTACAACTTTATTAAGGGTATTTTTGACAAGGAAGTTGCTCCTGAAATCGACAAACTCGCATAATTGATGCAATCTTAAAAAAATAATATAGGAGGAACTAGAAATGGCAGAACTTAAAGCAGCTCTTGAAGAAATCTTCGCAGCAGAAGATAAGGTAGCAGCTATCCTTGATCTCTTCAACGATATTCTTGCTTACATTTTCTCACTCGTTGGTGCGAAAATCTGATTACCGCTAATTAATTAAGTTATACTTTTTTAAGTTATTTGCAAATAACTTATCCACAGACCCTTAGGGGTCTGTGGTTTTTTTGTCTCCAAATAAAACTAATTATATACAATTATGATATATAAAAAGAGCAGCTCAACAGAACTGCTCTTAATTTTTTTATTGCACTCGCCGTGCGGGCATTACTTTTCTTGAAAGAAAAGTAATCAAAAGAACTTTGCTTGTTCGGATGATTATTTGAAGTACTTCACTGCACTCTTGAACATCTTGATGTCATAATCACCAAGCACGTTCTTATAAAGACCGTAACCGATTCTTTCGCTGTGACCCATCTTACCGAATACACGGCCGTCAGGTGAGGTGATACCCTCAATAGCAAACATTGAATCGTTGGGATTGAAGTGAATATCGTTTGTAGCTTCACCGCTGAAGTCAACATACTGAGTAGCAATCTGTCCGTTCTTAGCAAGCTCAAGAATTGTCTTTTCGTCGCTGAGGAAACGGCCCTCACCGTGTGAGATAGGCACATTGTAAATGTCTCCGACGTTTGTATCTGCAATCCAGGGGCTCATATTTGAAGCGATTCTTGTTCTTACAATGAG
>JAGBSR010000009.1 GCA_017631745.1 Clostridia bacterium
CAACCCACTTTCATTCTCAGCACGTGGTCACTTGATACAAAACGGACATATCTCTTGAGAGCTGCCATTTCATAGCCGGGGTCAAATGCCTCTGTGTGGTTACAGATGAGGATAAAGGTTTTGTGCTTGGGTTTATGGTAGTCAAGATGAACATTATTGTCAGTGATAACCTTTTTCTTTAAAAGGTTAATTGCTGTCATTGTTGTAAATTGGTTGAATCTATAACCTTTGCGGGTTTTCCTGATTTCACTGTTCATACTGTCGCCTCTTCTCTTTCAGCTTCTTCTTCAAGTGAGTGATAAGCAACCTTGCCAACAAGAGTCTTGGGAAGCTCATCTCTGAAGATAATCTCCTTGGGTCTTTCAAATACATCGAGATACTCTTTGCAGTGCTCGAGAATGCTCTGCTTTGTTGCATCACTCTTTTCTACACCACTGTTGAGTACGATATATGCTCTTACTCTCTGCATCTTGTAGGGGTCTTTTACGCCGATAACACAGCAGTAATCAACATCAGGATGCTTGTCAATCATATTTTCGATATGTGAGGGATAAACATTGTAACCGCTTGTTACAATCATTCTCTTCATTCTCTGCTTGAAGTATACGAAGCCTTCTTCATCCATATAACCTGCATCGCCTGTGAAGAGCCAACGTGTGCCGTTTTCGTCAACGCGCATTGTTTTTGCGTTTTCTTCTTCAGCATCTTTATAGCCGAGCATAAGTGTGGGACCTGAGATGATAATTTCGCCCATCTCGCCTGCAGGCAGGAAGTTGAATGTGCCGGGCTCAACAATGCGGTAATCTGTATCGCGAAGAGGAAGACCGATTGAGCCTACCTTTGCCTTGTCGTTGGGTGTTACGCAAGAAGCTGTTACGCACTCTGTAAGACCGTAGCCCTCGCGGATCTGGAGGTTTGCATTGTGGTCCTTGAAGAACTTGTCAGCTCTTTTCTTGAGCTCGGGGCTCAGGGCATCGCCACCGCTGAATACGCCGATAAGGAATGAAAGGTCAGCACCATCGAAAATATCAACCTTAAGAAGTGCCTCATAAAGTGTAGGTACGCCTGCAATAAAGTTGGGCTTGTGCTTGAGTACATCCTTAGCATAGCTTTCCTTGGTGAACTGAGGAATAAGAATGCACATAGCGCCGTTTTCGAGTACGGTGTGGATACCGATACCGAGACCGAAGCCGTGGAAGATAGGCATAACTGAAAGGAATTTACAGCCATAGTCAAGGTTGCAGCCTGAAATTTCGGCAACCTGCATACCAAGACAGTTGAAGTTCCAGTCTGAAAGATAGATGCCCTTGGGTGTACCGCTTGTACCGCCGCTGTAAAGGATAATTGCAGCCTTGTTTTTGTCAAACTCTACAGGAGGAAGCTCTACGCCTTTACCTGTTTTAACAAACTCTGACCATACGAGACCGCCCTTGCCGGGGTATTTGAGATTCTGTCTGTTTTTGAGATATTTGTAAGCTACAGCCTTAACAAGAGGAAGCTCGTCCTGAATTCTTGCTACGATGATTTTTACATCATTCTTGGCTTCAGCCACAGCCTTTTCGACCTTGGTATAGAACTGATCGAGAGTGAGAATCATCTTGCTTTCCGAATAATCAAGGTAGAAAGTGATGTTCTTGCCGGATGAAAGGGGATGCACCATATTGGCTATTGCACCGATTCTGTTAAGTGCATAAAGGCATATAACGCCCTGAGGAGTGTTGGGCATACAGATTGTTACAACATCATCTTTTTTGATGCCTGCCTTGAGGAAGGCGCCTGCAGTCATTTCAATTTTCTCAACAAAGGTTTTATAGGTTGTGTATTTACCCATAAAGTTGAGAGCGGGTGCATCGGGCACTCTTTTTGCCGAAGCAGCAACAGCACCGAACATGGTGGTTTCGGGGTAAGGATGACTTACAGGTGTCATATCAATTTTAGGGAAATTCATAGTTGCCTCCAAATGAATATAGGATAAAATATAAATAAACATACTAATAGACGATAATTATAACTTTAAAATATAGTTATTGTGTTAACACAGTTTGAATATCAGCTTGGAAAATATTACAGTTTTTTAATCTTTAATTCCCAATGAGAAATAAACACGTTGCCGCAGCATCTGTAAGGCATAACCTGCTTTTTTTAGATAAAATTACCGCCTGCACGGCGTATGATTGCCGACTGCAGGCGGGTTAATATCATGTTTTAATAAACAGATGTTATATCGAAAAATGAACTTAATCTTTTGTCTGTATCAGTCTGAGCTCTTCTGGTGTGATTTCTCTGCACTGACCCTCTTCAAGACTTTCGTCAAGAGACAGCTCTCCCATTTTTACACGCTTGAGAAAAACTACTTTGTTGCCCAGGGCGGCAAACATTCTCTTCACCTGATGATATTTGCCCTCACAGATTTTTATCTCAGCCATAGGCTTGTCACTGTCGAGAGCTCTCACCTGAGCTTCAAGGCAAAGAGTACCGTCTTTGAGCTCAACGCCTTTCTTGAAAGCCTCGATATCTTCATCGGTAACGGGTCTTTGCAATGTAGCGTGATAGGTTTTCATAATATGGTTTTTAGGGGAGAGTATGCGGTGAGCGAAGTCGCCGTCGTCAGTTATAAGCACAAAGCCCACTGTGTCGCCGTCGAGTCTGCCGGCAGGAAAAAGGCCGTCTCTTTTGAACTCTTTGGGTACAAGGTCGATGACTGTTTTGTGGTCAGTGTCTTCTGTTGCCGATACCACACCCTGAGGTTTGTTGAGCATAAGATAGAGATGCTTTTTATAGCCGATGCTCTTGCCGTCGATTGCTATATCGTTGATGTTCGGGTCGGCTTTGATATCGCTTGATTTTATAACCGCACCGTCGAGAGTGACTCTGCCGTCTTTAACGAGCTTTTTTACTTCACTTCGGGAAAACTTGCCCTGAGAAGCGATGATTTTATCTATTCTTTCCATAGCTTATTTTATCTGAGTGATTTCGTGTCCCTTAACCCAGAATACGCGCTTTGCATAGGGGAAAAGGAATTCGTCGTTGAGAGAGTCGGTGTAGAAGTCGTCGATAACGCCGTCGGGATATGCTTCGCGGAAAAATTCAATCTTTCTTTCTCTGAAGCAGGGTCTGCCAAATACGCCTGTGCGAAGGTCAAATTCACTTGCAAGGTAGTGCTTTATGCCGAGGCGTCTGCAGATTTCATCCATCTGGAATTTTGGAGAAGCGGTGATAATCAGGTCGTCCTCTTTCTGAATAAGCTTATAGAAGGGCTTGATCTGTTTTTCGTGCTTATCCCAGAATTCCTTTGACATCTGCTCGGGGTCGGGGTGATTTTTATCGATGAAATCCTGAAGCACTCCGCCGTATTTTGCAATCAGATCCTCGAAGCGAAGATTTGTTTTTCTGTAATCGCTCATAATCTTCACAAGGTCGGGAGCGTATCTTAAAAGTGAGGGATATCTTATAAACAGATCCTTGAAGAAATCGGCGTTGCTGTCGCCGTCGTAAATGGTATCGTCGAAATCGTAAACGTTCATAGTGTTCTCCTTAAGTTATTTTTTATCGGGGCTGTCAAGTCTGAGATATTCGTCCTTCACTATGCCGAGCTTCTTCAGTGCAAGATGAATTACAATCGAGAGTATCGCAGGGGCGATAACGTGCATAAGCACAATGAGCACAACACTTTCAGCAGCGCCGAAGCTTTCGCTCATTGCTGAGTACGCACCGAACTGACCTACGAGACCGCTGGTACCCATGCCTGCGCCTGTAGGGGTATTGGTCATTTTGAGTATGCAGGTTGATACGGGACCTAAAATCGCGCCTGCAAGAGTGGGAGCTATAAGTATCTGAGGATGTCTCATAATATTTGCAAACTGAAGCATACTCGTACCTACACCCTGAGATATGAGACCGCCTACGCCGTTTGCCTTGAAGGAGGTTACTGCAAAGCCTATCATCTGAGCGCAGCAGCCTACTGCGGCTGCACCGGCGGCGATACCGTCAAGACCGAGCATAATTGCAATTGCCGCCGATGATATGGGGGCAGTGAGCGCAAGACCCATAAGCACCGATACGGTGATACCCATAGGGAAGGGATGAAGCTGAGTAGCTTTGTTGATTATTTCACCGAAGCCTGACATGAATTCCGAAAGATAGGGGCCGACAAAGGTGCTGACAAATCCGCCGGTGATAATGCAGACCATAGGGGTGACAACAATATCGATTTTAGTTTTGCCTGCAACGAGTGAGCTTATTTCATTGGCAACAAGAGCCGCAACATAAGCACCTACTGGACCGCCGAGGTTATAGCCGAAAGCACCTACGGCAATGCAGGAGAAAACAACAAGAGGCTTTGACTTGAGTCCGTATGCAATGGCCGCACCGATAGCACCACCGACAACGGGTGATGATGCTGCAAGTACTCCCGAAAAGCTTGAGAGAATTTCAAGGTGGGGGATTTTTGCAAGCTGGCTGATAATCAGGCCCACAATAAGCGACGAAAAAAGGCCCAACGCCATAAAACTCATAGCGTCAACAAAATAACGCTTCAGATATTTTTTTATCATAGCTTCAACATCCTTTAAAATTGTATTGCTTTGTTTACTCTATTATAAACAAAGCAATAATAATAATCAACTGTTAATTATAAATATCCCGTGTTGACAAAGGAAAAATTTAACCTATAATTAAGGTAACGGACCTATTATAATTTTATCAGTAATTTTTGGAGAGATAACTATGCTTGAAAAACTCAGAAGATTTATGTACGGCAGATACGGTAACGATATGCTCAACTTCGCCTTGCTTATTGCAGGCTGCATCATTACGGGTATACTGTCCTTTGTGAAGGTGCCCTATATTCATTACATCGGTATGATTCCTTATATCGTTGTCATATACCGTACAATGTCTAAGAATATTCCTGCAAGACAGAAGGAGAATATAAAGTTTCTGCAGTTGATTGAGCCCTGGAAACGCTTTATTATCAAGAAAGTAAGGCAGTTTCAGGATAAAGATCACAGATATTATGCCTGCCCTCAGTGCCACAATACCCTCAGAGTACCCAAGGGAAGGGGCAAAATAAAAATTAGCTGTCCCCACTGTCAGAAAGAGTTTATCAGAAAAACATAAATACTGTCCTCTTTGGTCAATATATCCAAAGGGGACCTTTTATTTTCTTATATGTTTTCTTTCGCATTTCTATTGAAAAAAATGCAGAATTTTGTTAGAATAAGTCTGTCAGATGATATATCCTGGATAGGCGGTGTGCATATTGAAACTCCTCGAAGAAAGAATAAATAAAGACGGTCAGGTTTTTCCCGGTAACATATTAAAGGTTGACTCTTTTCTCAATCATCAGATAGATGTTGCTTTGCTTAAGGAAATGGGCAAGGAGATAAAGAGACTTTACGCCGAGTCCGGCGTAAATAAAATTCTTACCATCGAGGCGTCAGGCATTGCTATTGCTTGTATGGCGGCAGAGTATTTCGAGTGCCCTATATTATTTGCAAAAAAGAGCAAGACAAAAAACATCGCAAATTCTGTTTATAAAACTCAGGTGCATTCGTTTACACACGGCAAAGAATATGATGTTGTCGTTTCAAAGGATTTCATCAGCGAAAAAGACACGGTTCTTATTGTTGACGACTTTCTTGCTGAGGGCAACGCTCTTTTAGGTCTTATCGACCTTTGCAATCAGGCAGGTGCGAAAATCGCAGGCTGCGCCATTGCAGTTGAAAAAGGTTTTCAGCAGGGCAGAGAAAGAGTCGAAGCCAAGGGTATCCGAGTGGAATCTCTTGCCATTGTTGAAAGTATGCAGGACAGCAGCGTAACTTTTAAAACTCAGTAAATGACTGTCGGTGTTGACAGTTAAAATAAATTTTTCAAACGGAGGAAATACCAATGAAAAAAATTCTTGCAGTTCTCCTTGCTGCGCTTATGCTCTTCACACTTGCAGCATGCGGCGGTAACGGAGACGACACAACAGATCCCAATGCAGGCGGCGAAAACGCAGGTCTTACAGATCTCAAAATCGGTGTAGTTCTTCTTCACAACGAAACTGTTGGTTATGACGAAAACTTTATGCTTGCAATTGATGCAGCTTGCGACGAGCTCGGTATCGACAAAAACACAAACCTTATTTACAAAAAAGACGTTCCCGAAGATTCAGCTTGCTATGATGCTTGCGTTGAACTCGTAGAAGACGGCTGCGATCTTATCTTTGCAGACTCATTCGGTCACGAAGAATTCGTAATCAAGGCTGCAGAAGAATTCCCTGAGGTTCAGTTCTTCCATGCAACAGGTACAAACGCTAAGATTGCAGGTCTTGCTAACTTCCACAATGCATTCGCTTCAATTTATGAAGGCAGATATCTTGCAGGTGTTGTTGCAGGTCTTAAGCTCAACGAGCTTATCGAAAACGGCGACATCACAGCTGAAGAAGCTAAGATGGGCTACATCTCAGCTAAACCCTATGCTGAATGTATTTCAGGTTACACATCATACTATCTCGGCGCAAAGAGCGTATGCCCCAGCGCAACAATGGTAGTAACATACACAGATTCATGGGCTGACCTTGCTCTCGAGCAGGAAGCTGCTAAGAAGCTTATCAAAGAAGGCGTTGTTCTTATGAGTGAGCACGCTGATACAGACGGCTCACCTATGGCTTGTGAAGACGAAACAAAGGCAGGCAATGCTCTTTATCACGTTGGTTACAACATCAACTTCAACGATATCGCTCCCAACGCTAACCTCGTTTCATCAAAGATTGACTGGACACCTTACTTCAAGACTATCTTCACAGCTGTTGCAAACGGCGAAGAAGTTGAAGCAGACTACTGCGGTACTATCGAAACAGGCTCAGTACGTCTTACAGAATACAACGATGCAAATGTAACAGAAGAAATGAAAGCTAAGGTTGAAGAGGTTAAGGCAGGTCTTCTTGACGGTACAATCAAGGTGTTTGACACATCAACATTCACAGTAACACTTGACAGACCCGAAAACGAGTTTGTTGTTGCTGAGGTTGACGAAGACGGTCACCTTACATCATTCACAGCTGACGCTGTTGCAGATGCTGCTTTCACTCCCGATACAGAATCAGTTATCGACGGCGAAGTTGCTGAATCACTTCACAGAAGTGCTCCTTACTTCAACATCATCATCGACGGTATCGAAATCGTATAATATCGGTTAATCTTAACAAAAACAAAATCCATAGCGGAGTGGGGTCCACTCCGCTAATGGTTGTTTTTAGAGCAGTGTTATTCACTGACAAAAAGGGCAGAAAATCTGCTTTTTCTGTGAATGAATAACGCTAATATTTCAACGGAGGTAAAAACCAATGTCAAATGCAGCTATTGAACTCAAAGGCATTACCAAGCGTTTCGGCAGCATAACGGCGAATAAGAATATATCAATGACCGTTGCCAAAGGCGAAATCCTCTCAATCTTAGGTGAAAACGGAAGCGGTAAGACCACTCTTATGAATATGCTTTCGGGTATCTATCACCCTGATGAGGGTCAGATTTTTGTTGACGGCAAAGAGGCCTCTATTCAGTCGCCCAAAGACGCTTTTAATTATAAAATCGGTATGATACATCAGCACTTCAAGCTGGTGGATATTCTCACGGTAACAGAGAATGTTATCTTAGGCCTTAAGGGTGAGGGTAAGCTGAGTATAAAGAAAAGCGCAGCTAAAATCAAAGAGATCTGCGATATGTACGGCTTTAATATTGACCCAATGAAGAAAATTTATGAGATGTCAGTTTCCGAAAAGCAGACTGTTGAAATCATCAAGGTTATCTATCGTGGCGCACAGATTCTCATTCTTGACGAACCTACAGCGGTACTCACACCGAAAGAAACAGAAAACCTTTTCAATATTCTTCGCAATATGAGAGACGACGGAAAGTCAATCATAATTATCACCCATAAGCTTAATGAAGTTATGGCTCTTTCAGATAAGGTTGCCGTGCTTCGCAAGGGCGAATATATCGGCACCGTGCTTACAAAAGATGCCACAGAGCAGTCGCTTACAGAAATGATGGTGGGCAAGAAGGTTTCTCTCAACATTGAAAGAACGGAGCCTCACGACTGTGAAAACAGACTTGTGCTGACCAATGTTTCAGTAACAAATAAAGAGGGCGTTCAGCTTCTCAAAAATGTATCCTTCACTGCAAAGTCAGGTGAAATCCTCGGTATTGCAGGTATCGCAGGCAGCGGCCAAAAGGAGCTTCTTGAAGCTATTGCAGGCCTTCAGCATCTCAAGACGGGCTCGATTATTTATCACGACCCCAAAACAGGCAAGGAAGAGGACCTTCGCAACAAGACACCTCTTCAGATAAGAGACTTAGGTGTACGTCTTTCATTCGTGCCTGAAGACAGACTCGGCATGGGACTTGTAGGCTCAATGGGTATTACTGACAATATGATGCTTCGTTCGTATAAGGGTGGCAAGGGTATGTTCCTGCACCGCAAGGATCCCAAGGATTTAGCCGATAAGATTATCAAAGAACTCGAGGTTGTCACTCCAGGCACAGAAACTCCCGTCAGAAAGCTTTCGGGCGGTAACATTCAGAAGGTGCTTGTAGGCCGTGAAATTGCGGCAGCTCCCACAGTATTTATGGCTGCGTACCCCGTAAGAGGTCTTGATATCAACTCGTCATATCTCATATATAATCTTCTTAACGCTCAGAAAGAGGGCGGCACAGCTGTAATTTTCGTCGGCGAAGACCTTGATGTGCTTATTGAGCTTTGCGACAGAATTTTAGTTATCTGCCACGGTCAGATAAGCGGTATCGTTGACGGTAAGAGTGCAACAAAGGAAGATATCGGTATGATGATGACAAATCTTCCCACAGCAGAAGTAAAGGAGGGTGATGCTCAGTGAAGGTCAAAACAGCAAAAGAGCCGATGATAAGAATTGCCAAGCGCACAGAACTCAGCACAGGCTTGTCAATGGGCATCAGAGTGGGCAGTATAGTAATTGCGCTTCTTGCCTGCGGTTTGGTTCTTCTTCTTATCACAAACGGTAAAATTTCATTCGGAGATATTTATTCTCAGATGCTTGAGGGTGCTTTCGGCACAGCAAGACGAATCAAAATCACAGTCAGAGATACCTGTGCACTGCTTTGTCTTGCAGTTGCTCTTGCCCCTGCCTTCAAGATGAGATTCTGGAATATCGGTGCAGAGGGTCAGGCTCTTGTCGGCGCACTCGCATCGTGTATAGTTGTTAAGCTTTGTCCCGATTTACCCGTAGCACTTCTGTTACTTGTTATGTTTATTGCAAGTGTGGTTGCAGGCGCTCTCTGGGGTGTGATTCCCGGCTATTTCAAGGCAAAGATAAAGGCAAACGAAACCCTCTTTACCCTTATGATGAACTATGTTGCAATTCAGCTTGTCAAGTTCTTCGTTGTTCTTTGGGAAAAGCAGAAGGGTGCAGGTGTTATGTCAACTCTCACAACAGGTAAGCTTCCACAGCTTTTCGGTGTTGACTACGGCTGGAGTATAGTGATTATTCTTGTTATTACTGTTTTATCCTATGTATATATGAAATATTCAAAGCAGGGTTACGAAATCGCTGTTGTAGGTGAAAGTGAAAACACTGCAAGATATATCGGTATCAATGTAAATAAGGTTATTGTAAGAACAATGGCTATTTCAGGTGCTCTTTGCGGTCTTGCAGGCTTCCTTCTTGTCAGCGGTACTCACCATCTTGTAAAGAGCGATATCGTCGGCGGTAACGGCTTTACTGCTATTATCGTAGCGTGGCTTGCAAAGCTTAATCCTCTGACAATGATTCTCACTTCATTCTTCGTTTCATTCCTCGATATAGGCACTGCGAAGATTGCTTCCTCCTGCAACCTCAACGACTTTGCATCAGATGTTGTAGTAGGTGTGGCGCTGTTTATTATCCTTGCAAGTGAGTTCTTTATCAATTACAGAGTAATCTTCAACAAGAGAGCAAAGGAGGGCAAATAATATGGATTTTGCATATATTCTCTCACGAGCAGTAGCTCAGGGTCTGCCCTTGCTTTTCGGCTCAAACGGTGAAATTCTCAACGAAAAAAGCGGCAACCTTAACCTTGGTATCCCCGGTATAATGATAAGCGGCGGTGTTGCAGGTATCGTAGGCGCATTGGTTTATGAAAATTCAACACCCAATCCAAACGGCTTTGTGGGACTTCTTGTGTCAATGATTTGCTCGGTGAGCTGTTCGCTTCTTCTTTCACTTATCTACTGTTTCCTTACAGTAACCTTAAGAGCAAATCAGAATGTTACAGGTCTTGCCCTTACAATTTTCGGCTCAGGTCTCGGCAACTTCTACGGAGGTTCAATTTCAACAATCCTCGGCATTACAAACAACTCAATACCTGCCACAGCGGCAGCGTACAAAATGCCTTTGGTGCCTTTTTATGATAAGCTCGGTGCTATCGGCACAATCTTCTTTTCACACGGCTGTATGTTCTATATTGCGATAGCCATTGCGCTGATTTCCTGGTATGTGCTCAAGAAGACAAGAACAGGTCTTTCTCTCAGAGCTGTGGGTGAAAACCCTGCAACAGCAGATGCGGCAGGTATCAATGTAACAAGATATAAATATGTTGCAACCTGTCTTGGCGGTGTGATTGCAGGCTTCGGCGGTCTTTACTATGCTGTTGACTACTCAAACGGTCTTTGGGATACACAGTCATTCGGCGACAGAGGATGGCTTGCAGTTGCCCTTGTTATTTTCGTTGTATGGAAGCCTAATCTTGCAGTGCTTGGAGCTTTCCTTTTCGGCGGGCTTTACATTGCTGAGATTTTCGTGCCGGGTCTTACAAGTGCCACAAAGGAAATCTTCAAGATGCTTCCTTATATTGTAACTATCATTATTCTTATCACAACAAGCCTTATGAAGAAGAAGGAAAATCAGCCTCCTGCTAGTCTTGGTCTGCCATACTTCAGAGAAGAGAGATAAGAAAATCAGCGCGTTTTGGTCACTTTTGGGCGCTAGCAAAAGTGACGCCTCCGCGGCGAGCGGAATAAAAAAGATTAATAATATTAATGGGACGCGGGTGAGTAACCCGTGTCCTTTTGTTTGTATTCCGCCGGGGACGTGTTGATGTTGCTGTTGACTTGTGTTATAATGAGGTTGACAAATAAAGACTTTGACGGAGTTACTATGAAAAAAACATTAGACTCAAACACGATAAAATTTATTGCGATTGTTGCAATGACAATAGACCACATTGCCTGGTTGATTTTTCCCGGATATGATAACGGCATCATCCCTGTTGTACTGCATATAATCGGCAGACTCACTTGTCCTGTTATGTGTTATTTAATAGCGGAAGGCTATTATTACACGAAAAATATAAACAGATATACTTTGAGGCTGTTTGCTTTTTCTGTCATATCACATTTCGCTTATATATTTGCTTCTTCAGATTATGTGGGTTGGCAATCGTTTATCCCGTTTTATGAGGGGAAAATTTTAAATCAGACAAGCGTTATGTGGTCTCTCGCCTGGGGATTGGTAATGCTGCGAATTGCAAACAGCGAAAGAATAAAGCAGGGTGTAAAAATAATACTTGTTCTGCTTATTTGTATTATTACTTTTCCGAGCGATTGGAGCTGTATTGCGAGTCTGTGCATTTTGGCTATAGGCACAAACCGAGGCGATTTCAAAAAGCAGATGCTGTGGGTGGCTTTTTATGTGGCTGTTTATTCCGCCGTATACTTCTTTGCTCTTGATAGGCTATACGGAATAATTCAGATGGCGGTTATACTGTCCATACCGGTTATTATGATGTATAACGGACAGAGAGGACATAACCCCACTGTTAATAAAATTATGAAGTGGTTTTTCTATATATATTATCCGTTGCATCTGTTTGTTATCGGTTTTATTCAACATATCACTTAAATACTGTTTATAACAAAAAAGTAGCAGACAAAAATCTGCTACTTTATCTTTTTATATTTCGCTCGCCGCGGGGCGTTGCTTTTCCTGGCGTGGAAAAGTAACCAAAACACGCTTTGTTATTTCTTTATCTTCTCCCAATATTCCCTTGCTGCCTGCTCGGTCTTATTGTCGCCGTATTGATAATAAACCTTATTTTTCAGCACATCGGGCAGGTATTGCTGAGAAACATAATGATAAGGATAATCGTGGGGGTACTGATAAAACTGACCCTTATTATTGTTGTCCTCGCCGTCAAAATGCATATTCTGAAGCTGACGGGGGATAGGTCCGCTTTTGCCCATTCTGATGTCACTCGCTGCCGCATCATAGGCAAGATATGCCGAGTTTGATTTGGGGGAGTTGCAGACAAGCACCACCGCATCCGCAAGAGGGATTCTCGCCTCGGGAAGTCCCACCATAAGGGCCATATCTACGGCTGACTTGACGATAGGAATTATCATCGGATAGGCGAGGCCTACATCCTCTGCGGCACAGACCATAAGTCTTCTTGTTGCTGAGGACAGGTCTCCTGCTTCTAAAAGTCTTGCAAGATAGTGAAGAGCTGCGTTTGCATCAGAACCGCGCATACTTTTCTGAAATGCCGAAAGGATATCGTAATGCTCATCACCCTCACGGTCATATTTCATAGCACTTTTCTGTGTCAGCTCAGTTGCTTTTTCTTTGGTGATAATAACCTGACCTTCATCGTTCGGCAGGGTACTTAAGACACAAAGCTCAGCCGAGTTCATAGCTTTTCTTACGTCGCCGCCGCAAGAGCGCGCGATGTGAAGCAGCACCTCGTCGTCGGCCGATATAGTGCAGTTTCTGTCCGCTTCAAGTATGCTGAAAGCTCTTTTTACGGCAGGGATGATATCTTCAGGATCCACGCTCTTAAACTCAAATACAGTGCATCTGCTTAAAATTGCACCGTGAATATAAAAGTACGGGTTTTCCGTGGTTGAAGCGATAAGAGTTATCTCTCCGCGCTCGATATAGTCAAGAAGCGTCTGCTGCTGCTTTTTGTTGAAGTACTGAATCTCGTCAAGATACAACAGTATGCCGTTGGGTGCGGCCAATGTGTCAAGCTCGGCAACGATTGCTTTAATATCAGCCGTTGATGCTGATGTGCCGTTGAGCTTATGAAATTTACGGTTGGTCTTCAGGGCTATAATTGAAGCGAGAGTTGTTTTACCGATGCCTGAGGGACCGTAAAAGATAAGGTTGGGCAGGTCGCCTGATTCTATTATATTTCTCAGAGCCTTTCCTTTACCCAAAAGGTGTTTCTGACCGACTATATCGTCTATGCTCTGAGGTCTTATTCTGTCCGCTAAGGGTGCTTTCATTTTATCACCTTCTTTTCATTACCGACTATTCTATCATAAAATCCGCCCGATGTAAATACAAAAAATCAGAGAGCAGTCGGAACTGCTCTCTTTGTGTATCAGTTTTTGTAACCGCTGAAATCTACGGTTATGATGTTTTTGTAGGTTGCCGATGCGTTCAGAGAGAAGAGAAGTCCCGGCAAGCTGAGTTTCTTTACAGTAGCATCAGTTATCATGTTGTAAGTTATATTTTCAAGATTGCCTGTTACCTTGTTGATTTTCAGGGTTATCGAGGAATCGTGATAGTTAAACAACAGCGAATCAAATGTGGGATTAAGACCTGTGTTTGTCTTGAGCTTGTCGTAAAGCTCCTGAGTGATGATCTCAAAGGCCTTACCGTGTCTGGTATTGGCAGGGTTTGTGGGCAGTGATGTGTGAGTTTCATCCTTGAGTACCATTGTCATTTCATAATAGTACTCACCGTTGTCTGTAACCTTGATGCTCTTGAGATCGCTTTCTGAAAGTGATGGAGCAAAAACATAAGACTGACCTTTGACGGGGATACAGTCAATGAAGTCCTGCTTGGTTGATCTTGTTGGTGACAGGAATGTTGTTATGGGCGGGAAAATGCTTTCGATTGTAGCTTCGAGAGGTGATATATCTGCGCTTGCTCCTGTTGTGGTGCTTGCCTTCAGATTTTCAAAGACATGTTTTTCTTTGATTATTGCTGTGGGCAGGTCAGTGAAATTTTTAGCTGAGTTGGCAGCGTTTTTCATCTGAGCAAGAAGCTGAGCATTTGAGCCTGAGGGAGTTGAGTGAGTGCCCGAGGTGAGCCATACCTGCTTGTAGTTATATGGGTCTGATGAGGTCGTTACTGCGATAAGCGCGTTACCTGACTTATGGAATGTGACAAGTCCGCCTGCTGCAACAGTTGCAACATCGGAATTGAGCGAGTAATACATAAGGATATCGTCTGAATTTTCTGGCAGGATTTTCGCTTTGATCTGATATGTGCTGCCCGGTTTACAGGCTTCAAAATAGCTTCCGTCAATTGAAACTATGCCTCTGACGAATATTTCATATGTGGCACTGTGTTTGTTATCTGAAGTATAGGCAGTGATGGTTGTTTCGCCTGAGCCTTTACATGTTACAACACCGACATTTGAAACAGTGGCTACCGAGGGGTTGCTCGATTTGAAACGAATATCTGAGTTGGAATAGTCAGAGCTGATTGCTGAGTTGATTGATACAGAAAGCTGAGCGCTGTTGCCGTAGTACCAGGGGCTGTCTTCCATACCGTTATACTGTATTGTCAGCATTTTGGGTAAAACCCTTACTTTGGTTGTTGCTGTTTTATTTGAGCCGTCAGCAGTTTTTACTGTAACGGTGAATGCGAATTCCTTCTCGTCGCCCTTGGGTTCAACTGTAGCCTTTTTAGCCTTGAGAAGACCGCTTGTTGTGATGCTGATATAGCTGTCAAATTTGCAGGTGTCAGTCTTTGTACTTGTGCCGAAAAGTCCGCTCTTATATGAGTATGTATAGTCAGAGCCCGTAACTGTAAATGATTTGTCTGTTACATCGGCAGGAGTGAATGTGGGGTTAAGAGCAAGCAGGTCGCCCTCATACATTGTAATTTCAGAGGGGAGACTGATTGAGGTTGCCTTTACAGTAGATGTTCTTACGGAAAGATTGAAAGAAACAGATTTGTCGGGGTTTGATTTGCTTTTGACGGTGATTTTTGCACTGCCTGTTGCAACTGCTGTGATAACACCGCTCTGGCTGATGGTTGCTACACTTGTGTTATCCGATGAGAATATAAGTGTCTTGTCAGATGCGTTTGAGGGTAACACGCTTGTGCCGAGAGTGAAGGTCTGACCCGGCTTCATAGCTGAAGAAGGCTTTGATGTTATTGTAACTGATTCTACTGCCACGGCAGGTTCTATATGGGTTGTGACGGGAATAATTGTTTTTTCACCCTCGTGAGTTACACCGTTGGCATCTTTATAGTAAGCGCTGAAAGCTAGGGTGTAAGTTTTGCCGTCTTCGGGAGTGTGATAGAATTTATAGCTTGTCTCTTTAGCGGACAGTGTGGTAAGAAGCTCGCCGTCAAGATAAACATTATAGCCGTCAATGTTTGAGGGGCGGTTCCAGGTGAAGATCGTGAACGTGGGAGATGCGACTGCATCTTTGATTACAACCTTGGGTACGGGGATAAGAAACTTATCTGTAAGTGCATCTGAGCTGTAAGCGTTACCTGAAGTGTTTGCAGAGAAAGCAACGACCTTGAAAATATAAATTGTAGCGGGGGTAAGCGACTTAATGGTTGCCGATGTAGCGGTTACTGTGCCCGCCTCTTTGAATTCTACGGGATTGCCGTTGGCATCAACCTTGCTGTAATATACAGTATAGCTGTCTGCTCCGGCGGAAGCTGTCCAGGCGAGCTTAATATAGGATTCGTCGGTGAGCTCTGCCTTGGTAATTTTTACTGCTGCAGGTGAGGTCGAGAAGGTAAACACATCGGAGTAATTACCGGTGATTTTTTTGCCGGTGTTGACAGCTCTGATTTTTACTTTATAGTCTGTAGCCTTGCCGAGGTTTGTAAGGGTAATTGTTTCAGTTGCCGAGGTCGCATTGGCTGAAAAGCCTGTTGATACATTTGTATAGTTGATATTATAAGAGGTGGCACCGGGTATCTTGTTCCATTTAAGAGTGGCGGTGCTTTCGGTTACATCGGAAAAATCAACGGTTGTGGGCTTGCCGATGGTTGTTGATTTTGATACGGTCTTATATTCGCCGAAGATAGTTTTGCTGCCGACTTTAGCATAGGGGCGCACTCTGAACTTATATGTAGTAACACTGTCAAGACCTGTTACAGTACAGGATGTTCCTGAAACCGTAGGGAGCTTTTTCCAGCTGTCGTTAACATACTGATAAACCTGATAGCCCTTTGCACCGGTTGCCTTACTCCAGCTGAGCTTGATTTTTGTTGAGTATGCTGTAGCCTTGAGTGAGGAAACAGCCTTGGGCTGAATGTAAAAGCCTTTTTTGATAGTGCCTTTGTATGAGCCTTTACCCTTGATTGTGATATAGCCCTTGCCGACGGATTTGTTGCTGCTGTATGAAACGGTGTATGACTTATCCTTGGTGAGCTTCTTTGAGCCCAGCTTAACTGTTACCTTGGGCTTGATAGTCTTGCCGGTATAGGTCTGGTAAACCTCGTAGGTTACGGTTGCTTTTGAAAGAGATGTGGCAGCACTTGCAGGTAATGCGAAGATACCGAGCATAATGACAAGAGACATCATTAAAACTGCCAAAGAGGTTAATTTTTTGCTTTTCATAAGTAATCTCCTTTGCACGGGGAATTAAAATCCGAGATTTTCGTTGACAAGAAGAACGATGATTCTTTCCTTGTCTCTGCTTCTGCGGGTAACAACAATCTGATTACAGATGCAGTCGGGGCTCATACAGTCACCGCACTTGCCTGTTTTTGAGCAGGGTGTGTTTTTATTGAGCCTTACGGTGTTCGGGGGAGAAGCAACATTGCGCACTCTGTCAAAACCCTGCTTTACATCGGGCACAACCTTGTTCATGCCTGCAACAACAATAACATGGTCAGGGCCGTAAATGAGAGAAGCAACTCTGTTGCCGTAGCCGTCGATATTGACAAGCTCGCCGTCAAGAGTGATTGCATTGGTGCTCATAAGATAATAGTTACACTGGAAGGTTTTTACAGCAAACTCTTTCTGCTGCTCGGGTGTGATATAGGTGCTTCTGTCGAGGACCTCACAGTCGCCTCTGTCTTTGAGTGCCTGAGGAATGCCGCACTCGTGTATGCTCATGCTTCCGCCCCAGCTGATAACGCTTTCAGCGGGTACGAGCTCAAGGACCTTCTGACGGCAGGCCTCTGCATCCTCGCAGTAGAAGGCGGTGATATTTCTTTTTTCAAGGGCAGAGATAATGCCTTTTGCCTGCATTTCTCTTGATGTTTTAACGTGATTCATATATAAAACTCCTTTACACGATAATTTCCATAATACAGTATAACAGAAAAATAGATTTTTGACAATATATATAATACTTATAATACATTTGTGTGTAAAACAAATGAAATGAACTTGTAAAAAATTGTAAACAACTCAGTTGTAAATTCTTTTCAGGGGTGATTTTTTGTGCGAAGCAGATAATAATCAGGTGAAGTATATGTTGAAAATAACAAAAAATCAGGATAATTAAAAATAATTAGTAAATTTTTCACAAAAAACAAAAAAAGTCTTTTAATTTGCTCATTTAGGTGATATAATACTTAAGTTAAATAGTGTCTTATTGCGCTATTATAGAGATTTATATTGCCCGATTCGGGGCGTGAATGTAGAAAGATAGATATTTCCGACAGCAAATACTACGGAAAGAGGAGATTTGATTTTGGAAAAGCTTGTTATCCACGGCGGTAACAGATTATCCGGTGAAGTTGAAATCAGCGGTGCTAAAAATGCCGCAGTTGCAATTATCCCTGCAACACTTTTAGCTCAGGATGTTTGCCGCATTGAAAATATACCGAATATCAGTGACGTATCTTGTATGATCAGAATCCTCAGCCAGATGGGAGCTCAGATCAGATACATCAATAAGCATACAATCGAAATTAACACAAAGACTGTCAATTCTTATATTGTACCCCACGAGATGACAAAGCAGCTTCGTGCTTCATATTATCTCATCGGTGCTCTTCTCGGCAGATACTCAAGAGCAAAGGTTGCACTTCCCGGCGGATGCAATTTCGGTGTAAGACCTATCGATCTTCACATCAAGGGCTTTGAGCTTCTCGGTGCAACTGCAACAGTTGAAAATGCTATGATCAACGCTGCTGCAGATCACCTTACAGGCAGTCCCATCTATATGGATAAGGTAAGTGTTGGCGCTACTATCAACGTTATGCTTGCCGCTGTTAAGGCAAGAGGCCTTACAATTATCGAAAACGCTGCTAAAGAGCCCCACATCGTTGACCTTGCAAACTTCCTTAATGCAATGGGTGCAGATGTCAGAGGTGCCGGCACAGATGTAATTAAAATCCACGGCGTAAGCAATCTTCACGGTTGCACATATGCTATCATTCCCGACCAGATTGAAGCAGGCACATATATGGTTGCCGCAGCTGCAACAGGCGGTGATGTGCTTGTCAAGAATGTAATTCCCAAGCACCTTGAGTCAATCACAGCAAAGCTTCTCGAATGCGGTGTGAGTGTTACAGAGTATGACGACAGTGTGCGCGTACAGTCCGACGGCAAGTTTAAGAAGATAAACCTTAAGACTATGCCTCATCCGGGCTTCCCCACAGATATGCAGCCTCAGATGGCGGTGCTTCTCAGTGTTGCTGATGGCACAAGCCTTGTTTCCGAGGGCGTGTGGGATAACAGATTCAAATATATCGATCAGCTTGTAAGAATGGGTGCTAAGGTTCAGGTAGACGGCACAATGGCTGTCTTTGAGGGCGTTGAAGAGCTCACAGGTGCTCCCGTTAAGGCTGACGACCTCAGAGCAGGTGCTGCAATGATTATCGCAGGCCTTATGGCAAGAGGCACCACAGAGGTTGAAGATATCATATACATCGACAGAGGCTATGAGGATTATGTTGAAAAGCTCAGAAATATGGGTGCAGACATTTACCGCAAGGAGATCCTTCAGCAGAACGATGTAGAATCAGTAGGCTAAACTAAGAAAAATTCGGCAGTACAATGTATTACCGAATTTTTTATTTTGAAAAAAGGAGATTGAAAGATGGCAAGATTCTGCTCACTGTATTCATCGAGTTCAGGCAACTCAACATATATCGGCTCATCAAAAACAGCTGTCCTTATTGATGCAGGTGTCAGCGCCAAGAAACTCAAAGAGGCTTTGCTCTCAAGAGAGATTGACCCGTCGGCTCTAGGCGGAATTTTCATCACCCACGAGCACAGCGACCATATAAACGGTATGCGTATTCTTGCTTCTACATATAACATTCCCGTCTATGCTACTGAGGGCACAATGGCATTCCTTGAGGAGAACGGCAAAGTCACAAACAAGTTTCCTTATGAGGTTATTCCCTATGAGGGTATGCAGGTGGGCGATATCTTTGTAAAGCCCTTCCGCACTCCACACGACAGCAGAGAAAGCTGCGGCTACCGTATTGAAATGCCTGGTGATATCAAAGCGGCAATTG
>JAGBSR010000076.1 GCA_017631745.1 Clostridia bacterium
GGGGGCTCCACGGTCGGATGAAATCCGACCCGTGAGTGCCTGAGGCACTCACGAAAGCACCTTCGGTGCTTTGTGGAGCCCCGCCTTCCCTTTACCGCTCGCCTGAGGATAATATAATTTTCCTTTTCTATTGACAAAGATACATAATTATTGGTAAAATAATACGGTATATAATTCGAAAGGAGTTTTAATATGAATAAAGGTAAGTTTTATATTACAACGGCTATTGCATATACCTCAAGAAAGCCTCATATCGGCAACAGCTATGAGATAGTTCTCACAGATGCCATTGCAAGATATAAGAGACTTCAGGGCTATGATGTTTTCTTTTTAACAGGTACCGACGAGCACGGTCAGAAAATAGAGGAGTACGCTAAAAATGCAGGCGTAACACCCAAGGAGTATGTTGATAAGGTTGCTGCTGAAATTCAGGGCATCTGCGACACACTCAACACAACCTATGATAAGTTTATCCGTACCACCGATGACTATCACGAAAAGGTAGTGCAGAAGATTTTCAAGAAGCTCTATGAGCAGGATGATATCTACAAGAGCGAATACGAAGGCCTTTATTGCACACCCTGTGAAAGCTTCTGGACTGAGGCTCAGCTCGTTGACGGCAAGTGCCCCGACTGTGGCAGAGAAGTCAAAAAAGCAAAGGAAGAGGCTTACTTCCTTCGCCTTTCAAAATATCAGAAACAGCTTGAAGAATATATTGAGAGCAACGATAACTTCATCTATCCCGAATCCCGTAAAAAGGAAATGCTCAACAACTTCATCAAGCCCGGTCTTCAGGACCTCTGCGTTTCAAGAACGTCATTCAAATGGGGTATCCCGGTAACATTTGATGATAAGCATGTTATCTATGTTTGGATTGACGCACTTTCAAACTACATTACTGCTCTTGGTTACGATCCCGACGGTAGCGGTGAGCTTTATAACAAATACTGGCCCGCAGATGTGCACATTATCGGTAAGGACATTGTTCGCTTCCACACAATCTATTGGCCCATTATGCTTATGGCACTCGGTGAGCCTCTTCCCAAGCAGGTTTACGGTCATCCCTGGCTTCTTTTCGGTGTTGACAAGATGTCAAAGTCAAAGGGTAACGTAATTTATGCTGACGAGCTTTCAAAGCTGAACGGTGTTGATGCTGTAAGATATTATCTTCTTTCAGAGATGACTCACGCTAATGACTGCTCAATTTCATACGAGACAATTATCGAGAGATACAATTCGGACCTTGCCAATACCCTTGGCAACCTTGTAAATCGTACAGTTGCTATGACAAATAAGTATTTCGCAGGTGAAATCAAGGCTCCCACAGCACCTGAAGCACTCGATGATGAGCTTAAGGCGTTCGCACTTGAAACAGTTGCCAAGGTCGATAAATATATCGACTCATACCATATGGCAGATGCAGTTGAAGCTGTAATCAATCTTGCTAAGCGTTGTAATAAATATATAGATGAAACTGCTCCCTGGGCACTGGCTAAGGACGAAGCTAACAGCGAAAGACTCGGTACAGTACTTTATAATCTTCTTGAGGGTATCAGATTTATCTCAGTTCTTCTCGAAGCATTTATGCCTGAAACCTCAAAGGCTATTCTTTCACAGATTAACTGCGATATCGCTGATTACGATTCACTTTCAGCTTTCGGTGCACTTAAAGCAGGCGCTACTGTCGGCACAGCAACACCTCTTTTCGCTCGTATTGATGCAGAAAAGATGCTCGCTGACATTGAAGAACAGCAGAAGGCTGCTCAGGCTAACGAAAAGACCATCGAAGAAATCGAAGGCGTTGCAAAAATCGGCATCGAGGACTTTATGAAGGTTGACCTGAGAGTTGCAACAATCACAGACTGCGAGCCCGTAAAGAGAGCCAAGAAGCTTCTCAAGCTCACTCTCAACGACGGCACAAATACACCTCGTACCGTTGCATCAGGCATCGCTAAGTGGTATAAGCCCGAAGACCTTATCGGCAAGAGCGTAATCGTTGTTTCAAATCTTAAGCCCGCAACTCTTTGCGGTGTTGAGAGTCAGGGTATGATTCTCGCAGCTGATGTAAGTGAAGACGATGTTAAGGTTATCTTCGTTGACGGCGTACCTGCAGGCTCAAAGGTAAGATAAGATGTATAAAAATATTTTTGACACTCATGCACACTACGATGATGAGCGTTTTAATGAGGACAGAGACGAGCTTCTGTCCTCTCTCTTTGAGGGTAGTGTGTCGCATATAATCAACTGTGGCTGTGATTTAAAATCCAGCCTTACAACTATCGCACTCGCTGAAAAATATCCTAACCTCTATGGGGCTATAGGTGTTCATGCTCACGAGGCTGATGCCACATCTGCTGAGGACCTTGCCAAAATTGCAAGCCTTTACAATCACGAAAAGGTTGTTGCTGTAGGTGAAATAGGTCTTGATTATTTCTATGATTTTTCACCCAGAGAAAGACAGATTGAGGTTTTCCGTCAGCAGATTGAGCTTGCAAATAGACTCGACCTGCCTGTTATTATTCACGACAGAGAGGCTCATGAAGACACTCTGAATATCTTAAAAGAGCTCAGACCAAAAGGCGTTGTCCATTGCTTCTCAGGCTCGGTTGAGATGGCGAAAGAGATTATCAAGCTTGGACTTTATATCGGTCTTGGGGGAGCAGTAACCTTTAAAAACGCCAAAAAGCCCATCGAGGTTGCCGAATATCTGCCACTTGACAGACTTCTACTTGAAACTGATGCGCCTGATATGACACCTGTGCCTTTCCGTGGCAAGCGCTGTGATTCGGCACATATTGCTTACACTGCTGAAAAGATTGCTGAGGTTAAGGGTATGGATGTGCAGGAGCTAATAGATATCTGCAATGAAAATGCGAAAAAGTTATTTGCAATAGAATAACAAAAGTTCTTTTGATTACTTTTCTTTCAAGAAAAGTAATGCCTGCCCGGCGAGGGCGAGGAAACAAAGAAAAGAATTCACCCGACAGATTAATTTCTGCCGGGTGTTTTGTTGTTAAATTTGCTCGCCGGGCAGGCATACTTTTTCCTGTCGCACAAAAAGTAACCAAAAATGCGATGTTATTTTATCATCTCAGCAAACTCTTCTTCGCTGATAACCGTCACGCCAAGCTTATTAGCCTTATCAAGCTTGCTTCCTGCATCTTCACCTGCAAGCACGTAGCTTGTCTTTTTCGATACACTGCCCGAAGCCTTGCCACCGAATGACTCAATAATTTTAGTCGCTTCACTTCTTGTGTACTTGGAAAGCGTACCTGTCAGCACGAAGGTCTTGCCCTCAAATCGCATATCAACAATCTGCGTGTTGCTTTCCATATTTACGCCTGCATCTTTCAGGTCAGCGATAAGCTGTCTGCTTTCGGAGTGAGAGAAAAATTCCTCCACACTCTTTGCCATAATCAGACCGAAGCCCTCAATCTCAGCAATATCCTCAGCTGTAGCGTTTATGAGGGCGTCCATTGTGCCGAATTTGTCAGCTAAAAGAGCTCCTGCCTTCTGGCCGATATGACGGATACCCAAAGCATAAATCAGCCTTGCAAGGTCGTTTTCCTTTGATTTTTCAGCAGCCGCAATAAGGTTGTCAGCACTCTTTTCGCCCATTCTTTCAATGGACGCGATTTTCTCTCTGTCAAGGTGGTAGATGTCTGCTGCAGTTTTAATCATACCCTCGCTTACGAAAGTCTCGAGGACAGCCGTACCCATACCCTCAATATCCATTGCATCTCTTGAGCAGAAGTGGATAAGATTA
>JAGBSR010000077.1 GCA_017631745.1 Clostridia bacterium
ATTTAAGATATATAATTATATCGGTTATCGGCTGCTTCTATAAGGTGTTTTCATATACCACAATCGGTCGCAGTGTCTATGACCCTGCATCTGCCTGGTTCCTTGTGCCGATGATTGTATTGCTGATTTTCTCAGGTATGATGCTGCTTAGTTTAAGCGGTGCTTTGGAATTAAAAAAATTATTGAATAAAATATTTTTCAGAAAGGTTGGCAAAGATGACAAGCTTCAATGAAATGAAGAAGCTTCTCGAAACAAGAGCTCTTGATGAAAGCTTTTCAAGAGTATATCTTAAAGAGAACTTCGAAACACAGTACAGCAGATTTTTGGAGGTACTCGATGCTTTCAAAAATCTCTTCGATAAAAATGAGGAAAGAGAAGTTGCACTTTTCTCTGCTCCCGGCAGAACAGAAATAGGCGGCAACCACACTGACCACAACCACGGTCTTGTGCTTGCAGGCGGTATCAGTCTTGACGCTATTGCTGTTGCGGCAAAGAATGACGACGGTGTAATCCGTATCAAATCAGCAGGCTATCCTATGGATGAAGTCAGCTGTGACGACCTCGCTGTCAAAGCAGAGGAAGAGGGCCGCAGTAAGGCTATTGTAAGAGGTATTGCTGTAAGATTCAAGGAGCTCGGCTATAATGTCGGCGGCTTTGATGCAACAACAGCCTCTCAGGTGCTTTCAGGCTCAGGCCTTTCATCTTCGGCGGCATTTGAAGTGCTTGTCTGCACAATGCTCAACTATCTTTATAATGACGGTAAGGTTGACCCTGTTGAAATTGCAAAGATTTCACAGTACAGCGAAAATGTTTATTTCGGCAAGCCCTGCGGACTTCTTGATCAGATGGCTTGCAGTGTCGGTGGCTTCGTAAGAATTGACTTTGAGGATACATCAAAGCCTATTATCGAAAAGATTGACTTTGATTTCGGCAAATTCGGACACTCACTTTGCATTGTTGATACAAAAGGCAGTCACTCAGACCTTACAGATGAGTACGCTGCAGTAAGAAGTGAAATGGAAGCTGTTGCAGGCTTCTTCGGCAAGAGTGTTCTTCGTGAAGTAGATAAGGCAGATGTTCTTAAGAATGCAGGCGCAATTGCAAAAGAGCTCGGTGAGAGAGCGGTTCTCAGAGCACTTCACTTCTACGGTGAAAACGAAAAGGTTACTGCTCAGGCTAAGGCATTGAGCGAGGGCTATTTTGATGCATTCAAAAACCTCATCATTGCAAGCGGCAGATCCTCATATATGTATAATCAGAATGTTTACACCTGCAAGGCTCCCAAAAATCAGCCTCTGTCACTTGCACTTCAGGTCAGTGAGCAGATTCTCGACGGTAAAGGCGCTTGGCGAGTACACGGCGGCGGCTTCGCAGGCACAATCCAGGCATTTGTTCCAAACGATATGATTGAAGAATACACAGCTGCAATGAAGTCAATCTTCGGCGATGACGCTTGTTATGTTCTTGCAATCAGACCCTTTGGTGGCGTACAAATATTTTAACAGAGAAGGAGATATATTATGAAAAGAGTATTTAATTCTATCATTGCCCTTGTGTTATGCTTCTGCATGTTTTCAACCAGTGTAGTTACAGCTTCAGCTGCTGACGAAGTTACAGCACCTGCGGCTCCCACAGGTCTTAAGGTTTCAGCGGTTACCGATGCAGGCGCAACCATTACATGGAATGAAGTAAGCGGCGTTAAGGGTTATGTTATATCAAGAAGCACAAGCCCCGACGGCGGCTGGGAAAATATCGACAAAACAACAAAGACTACCTACACAGACACAGAAGCCTCAGCAGGTGTAGCTTACTACTATGCTGTAAGAGCATATAAGCTTCAGAAGAACATCTTAAACCTCGATAAAATCGACAACGATAAGAACAGAGTTTACAGTGACTATGTTGTTTCTGAAAGAATTATCACAGACCCCTCACAGGTTAAGGGTATTATGACAACAGATGTTGGTGCTGCTTCAATCACACTTGCATGGAATACAATCAGCGGTGCTAAGGGTTATCAGGTTTATATGCTTGATAATGCAACAAAGAAGTATAAGAAAATCGCTACAACATCAAAGAAGACATACACAGTAAGAAATCTTACAGACAGAACAGAATACAAGTTCAAGGTAAGAGCTTACCACAAGGTAAACGGTATTACATACGGTGCTTTCTCAACAGAGCTTACAGTTACAACATCACTTCCCGATGTTACAAACTTCAGACTTTCAAAGAGCGGTACTGAATCATATGCTTTAGCGTGGGATGCAAACAGCAAGGTTTCAGGTTTCCAGCTTTCACGTTACGACAGCGGCGATGCTGAATGGAAGATTGTTAAGTTCGGTACAAGCAACACAACAAAAGAAACTGCATATGAAGTAACAGGCCTCAAAGATGGCGGTTATGCAAGATACAGAATCAGAACATTCATCCAGGGTGAAAAGACCGTAACCTACGGTAACTGGTCAGCAATTGTTGTGGGCGGTACTCTTCCCAAGGCTCCCACAAATATTAAGCTTGCAGCTAACACTGATAACGGCGTTTCAATTACATGGGATTACCGTGAAGGTGCAGCAGGCTATGAAGTATATTGCCGCGACGAATCAGGTAACTGGGGTTCAGTCGGTACAACAGAAACAAACCACTTCAACCACAAGAATCTTCAGGAAAAGAAAACATACGAATATAAAGTACGTGCTTATGTAGGTAATGTATCCGATAAGCTTTACGGTAACTTCGGTGAAACAGTTAAAATTTATTACGAGCCCCTTGAAGTACCCGAGGAAGTATATCCCGACGATTGGCAGGAAACAGGTATCATCGGTTACCTCTATGACCCCAACGAAAAGTGCTTCTACACAGCTGACGATACATGGCAGAGAAACTTCGGTTACAGTGAAATTTACGACAATGCAGCAAGCCTTGTAGTTATTATCATTGAAACCTGCCGTATCAAGTTCGAATACGAAAACAGAGACTGGATGATCCAGCTTTGGAAGGGTCAGTACGGTTGGGTGCTCTACGGTGCTGAAATCGGTATCTACAACAAAGAAAAGAACAGACCCGTTGAACATTATACATGTGCTAACGATGAGGATATGCTCCAGATGGAAATGGTTCTCTGGGAGAAGCAGACTGTAGCCGGTAAGGAAACTTGGGTCAGAACCTTCGGACGTCCTTATGAGAGACAGTGGTGGCATACAGGCTTCGTATGGGGCAATATGATCGGCAGAAACAAGGATCTCAAGATGGAAGCAAGAATCACAATGAGAGACTTTGCAATGCTTGATGCAGTAGTTAAGGCATTCAAGGATAAGGGCTTTGATCAGGTAACAGGTACATGGAAAGACCTTCTCAACTCAAGCGGTAAGAACGACTGCTTCTATGTAAACGGTCTTGATGTATACTTCTGCTGGACAGAGATGTTTGATTAATTGAATTATGCCCTTGGTTTTAATAATCAAGGGCATTTTTTGGAGGACGGGAAAAA
>JAGBSR010000078.1 GCA_017631745.1 Clostridia bacterium
ATCATACCGAGAGTTGCAAAGATGCCGCCCAAAACACCTTTAGTCTTATAGCCCACGAAGGTTGCAACATTGACCGCAATTATACCGGGGGTACACTGACCGATGGCATAATAGTCAATGAGTTCTTCGTTGGTAGTCCAGCCTTTATTTTCAACAAGCTCCTTCTGAAGCATAGGAAGCATTGCATATCCGCCGCCGAAGGTAAAACCTCCGATACGGGCAAAGATAAAAAACATCTGAATAAGAGTCTTCATATTAAACCTTTCTTAACCCGCAACTGTATCTTTTGAATGAGCCCTGAAGAAGCTGAGCATGGCGTCGATAGTACCGTTGCCGGGCTCTCTTTCAGGATAAAGCACAGCAAAAACATGAGGCTGAGCCTTACCCTCAAACTTGCCGTAATTGATAAGCTGAGTTTCAATGCCCTTAGCTCTGTATGCCTCTTCAAGCTTAAGTGTCTGCTCGAGAGCGAGAGTGTCACCTGAAGAGGTTACGAAGAATGTCGGGGGTACCGGACCTAAATCAAGAAGCTTATCTGCATTTACATAGCCTGCCCACTTCTTGCTCTTATAGCTGTTGCCGCCGAGCATAATTTTGGTGTAAAAGCTCATTACACCGCCGTCATCCATAAATGCAACGGGTGAAGTAAGACCAACAGCATTGAACTTGAGTCCGAAGTCTTCAACATCATAGAGCTCTCTCATTTTTTCGCTTACGCTGAGTACTGATGTAAAGCAAGCAAGCATACCTCCTGCAGAGTCACCTGTAAGGCAGATATTATCTTTGTCGCAGGGGTAATTGTCGAGATTGTCTCTTATCCACTGCAGAGCCTTACCGATATCGCGAAGCTGCTCATCAGCTGTAACCTCGGGGAAGAGACGGTAGCTCATATTGAAAACTACATTACCCTTTTTAGCAAGATAGAGACAGTAGGGCTTGTTGAGCTCTTTATCGCCGTACATCCAGCCGCCGCCGTGAATATCGATAACAACGGGAAGCTTGCCTGTAGCTCCCTCGGGATAGTATACGTCAATCTGATGATAAGGGTTACCGTCGTCTGTATACTGATGGTCATTGCTTTCTGCCACGCCCTCGGGCATAGTGAGAGTTGCAATTCTTTTGTCGTCCATTCTTTTTGTGTTAGCCCAGAAGAGCTGGAGAATTTTTGTAAGCATTTTCTTCACCTTTCCTTTATGAAATATAAAAAGGTCACAAAGCATTGCTCTGCGACCTTATCATTATTTGTCTTCGATCGCAGTATTACTGAATCGGGGGCTGCATACCGCCTGCCATTGCCTGAGAGAAGAAACCGGGCTTCTTCTGCTTCTTGGGCTTGTAAGCAGGAGGATTAAGGAGCTTTTTCTTTGCCTTTTTACCTGCAGCTGAAGCAAGGTACTTGTTTACTTCGATTACGGGAGGAGCCATTGTTTCGCTCATATAGTCAACACAGCGGGCAAGAAGAATCTGATCATTTCCGAGCTCACCGAGGATTGTTACAGCGATAAGGCTCTGTGTGTCGTTGGTACCGTCTTCGTAGATTTCGTTGAGTACCTGGAAAAGCTTTTTCATTGTTGCAGGGTTGTTCTGCTTGATAGCTTCGATAACCTTAGCGGCACCGTATTTTGTGAAGAACTCTTCACCGAGGAACTCGCCATATTTATCGAGATTTTCTTTGTAGTAAGGACGAAGCTCGGGGAATACGAGACAAAGCTTGCTTGCGAGAGTGCTGGGGTCATAGAATGAGCCGTTCTTTACAGCTGCCTTTGAAACAGTGTGCTGAGCCTTCTGCTGCTGAACTCTCTTTGACACGGGAGCCTTTGCACCGAACTTGTCGTTGATGGTTTCACTGAAATCGCTGATGATGTATTTAACATCTCTTTCGTCGGTGTTTTCATCAAGCATTGATGCTGTGAGTCTCTTGGGAGTGTTTTCGGGAGAGTCGGGGTCATCACCTGAGAAAACCGAAATTCTTTCATTCTCAAAACGAACTTCGATTACGCCCTTTTCACCTGTGTATCTTGCTGAAACTACACCGTCTTTTTCTGTCATAAACTCGCCGTTTTCATCCTTGTAAGCGGCAAAACCCAATTTTTCTGTTGTTGCTGAAAGACTGTCAAGAATCTTTCTGAAATTTTCATTTGCATTACTCATATCAGGATAACTCCTTTTATATATTCATTGTTATTTATACAGTATAGTAGTATATCACACTTTTTCCGTCTTGTCACCATAAAAATGAAAAATAATTGCCACAGAATAAAGAAATTATCCTGTGGCATTAAATTATTGTTTATTTGGACTGAGGAACGGGATCTGAAAGCTTAACGAAGTCGATCTTTTCCATCTTTGTTCTGGGAAGCTCAGGCACCACGAAAACCTTTCTCGGACAAGCATAACCCTCGAAGTTTTCTTTGCAGTATGTCATAAGCTGTTCTTTGATAGCTTCTTCATCAGCTTCTTTGTCGTTGAGTGCAACAACAAGCTTGACATAAGGCTTACCGTTTTCGTCATAGCCCTGACAAGCACAAGCTTCAGCCACATAATCGAGATTCATAATCTTCTGCTCGATTGTTGCGGGATAAATATTATAGCCTGCAATGATGATAATTCTCTTCTTACGGCTTGTGAATACAATGTGGTTATCCTCGTCGATATAACCGACGTCACCTGTTCTTACCCATTTTTTGCCGTTTTCATCTACATAAATACCTGTTTCCTGAACAACATCGTCGGGGAGATATCTGTTCATCATTGTGTCACCTGTAAAGATAATTTCACCGATTTCACCCTGAGGAAGCTTATTGCCGTAATCATCCCAGATTTCAGCTTCAACACCGAAAATAGGTCTGCCGACAGTTGTACTCTTAGCATCTTCAATGCCAAAGTTGTTGCATGTACAAACAGCGCACATTTCTGTCAGACCGTAGCCTCTTCCGAGATAACCTTCTGCACCGAGAGATTTAATCTTATCATTAAAGGCATTTACAAACTCTTCGCTGACATAGTCGCCGCCGGCGGCAAGAACTGTAAGGTTCTTTACACCTTCATTTTCAAAGTTGGGAGCCTCAAAGAGCTTCTGGAACATCTTGGGTACACCGAAGATTTCCTTTACGCAATATTTCTTGATAAGCTCGTTTGCCTGAAGAGGATCGAACTTAGGAATCATAATGGGTCGGTAAGCGTTGCAGAGAATATAGTGCATTGCTACGCCCAGACCGAAAGCGTGGAAGCAGGGAAGTATGCAGAGTGAATATGAGTTGGTATAATCGTGAGGCACATCACAAGCATACATAGCATAAGCAAGTGAGTTGAAGGAGAAGTTTGAGTGAATGATAGTCTTGCTCTTGCCTGTTGTTCCGCCACCGTGAAGATAAATAGCATCATCCTTGCCGGGGTTCTTTACATCAGGTACTGTAGGAAGGTCCATAGCCATAACATCAAGATAGCGGTAAACATTCTTGTGTTCGGGCACATGTGCATTCTGCATTTCGTTGCCCTTTGCATACTGATAAGCAATACCGTCACAGAAGTCTGATGTTGAGCAGACGATTGTGGGGTACTTGTCAATAATATTGGTATATGCATGAGCAAAGAGGTCGAGCATAAACACAGCCTTGCTGTTTGTGTGAGCCATAATGCCCTCAAGCTGAGCAGGAGGTGTGAGGGGATGAACGAAGTTTGCAACCACACCTAACTTGATAAGTGAATAGAAAGCGATAAATGCGTGTCCGCAGGTGGGCATAAACGCTGTTACAACATCGCCTTTTTTGATACCCATTGAATCGATGAATGAAGCCATCTTTTCGATATCATTAAAAAGTCTGGGCATTTTAATTTCGCTTTCAACAGGACCTACGGGAGTTACAAAAGCGGTGTAGTCATCACCGATACGCTTTGAAATTCTGCCGTATGCTGCCTTGAGATAATCATAGCAGGATTCGTCTGTGGGTTTATGTAAGTAATTGTCAGCGGGAATTCTGTAGTTATAAGTATTCATATAATTCTCCTTTTTCGGATTTTAACTTTTTTATAGTTACAATTGTGATTATATTCATATACAACAGCAGTGTCAATGGATAAATTTTACCTTCGTGTGTGAAATATGACACTTTGTATTAATTTGTACTTATTGTCAGTGAGGTTTACAAAATGTTTACAAATTAAGCAGATAATAGTTAAAAGTTGCAAAAATAGAAACGTCGGGGCTCCGTCGCCGTATACGGCGCGAGGATGCCCTCAGGGCATCCTCGGAAATCGCTGAGCGATTTCACGGAGCCCCTGCCTCCCCTCCACCGCAAACTTAAAGGCAAGGAGCCTGAACCCCTTGCCCTTTTCTTCATCTTGAATTTTTTATCTGTGTCCAGAGGATATGTCCTATACCTCGTGCACCCTTGTAGATATACTCACCAAGGTTGCCCATCAGACCCGTCATCACGGGATTCTTCAGATCCTTTTCACTCTTGTTGTCTTTTTTGGATTCTCTGATTTTCACATTGTCGCCGTCAAAGATTTCAACTAAGCAATCAGATGAAGCAACACCTGTACATCCGTCTGCAAAGGCACAGATTTCTGTCATAAGCTTATCATCGTGCTTACTGCCGCCGAAACCGAATATACCCAACACAGCAGTTTCGCTTGTACCGTTGTAAGAGGGTGCAATTGATTTGCCTTGAGCTGCAACGAGGGTATAGGCATCAAGAACCTGATCTTTTGCTCTGCCTCGGTGATGACGCTGTTTACCGTAATATGTACCGAAAGGATTCATTCTTACGGTCTTATCTTTTTCCAATCGCATGGGACAATGAGCCATTGAATTCAGAACCTGTCTTGCATTGGCAATAATCAGACCGTAGTTTTCATCCTTAAGTCCCACCATACCTGCTGTGAGCTGATGATTGAATGAAGCCACATATTCGTTTTTGCTGTCACACTCGGGGAATGACTGTGTTCTGAAAGAAGAAACATCATTCATAAAGTTGCGTTTAATAACACTGATATCACCTGAAAAATTCGGAGTAATCTGGAAAGGTACAGCCTCCTGCCACTTCATATCCGTATATCTGCCGAGAGATGAGTTTTCCGTTGAGATTGACACAAGCTCGGGAGTGTATGGATAGTTGACAGTTGTTCTGACAAAAACAGCCTCGGAATAAGGCACTGTGAAGAAATCATAAACGAAGCTGCCGCCTTGCTCTTCACCCGGCAGATGTATCTCACCCTCAAGGCGTACACCCTCACCCTTACCTGCAACAGAAAGAGCTTTTGAAGAAACACCGGCAAATTCATATTTCTTACCGCCGTAGGTAATGAAGCTTTGCAGAAATTCATCACTACCCATTTTCTTGCCGTCATATACTGCCCAACCGAGTTTACCTTTGGCGGTAAAGAACATAATCAGCTTACCTGAAGAGAGAATATTTTTAAAGTCGGGAGTTTCTTTCACTCCGTCAAAGCCAACCTTAACCTTATACTTTTTCTTTACAGACTTAAACTTCAACATAAGGTAAACAGAAGAATTATCCTCGTTCATACTTACTGCAGTGAAATCTGCAAGGTCTCTGCCTTTTACATTGATAACACCGACATCGTCAATTTTTTCTTTAAGCCTGAGCTGAAGGCACTGAAAATCTGTTCCGTTGGTGTTATATATTGTAAGGTCGTCTCCCTTGGGCAATGCCGACTTTTCTTTTTCTATAACCTTTTCGGCTAAATCAAGGGCTGTCTTTTCACGCTGAATATTAAGCACAGGAGTAGCAAGACCGAAGTGAGTTGTTGAAAGAAGAATAACCCTGTCGAAGAAAGAGGGTGAAGCCTTATCGGTCTTGGCAGTAACCTTTGCCATAGCTCTCGCTCTTTCGAGACTTGTCCATATCTTTCGGTTAAAGGGCTTTTCACTCCAGGATGCATAGCCGGTAAAATTGCCGTCGGCTGTATCGTGAGTAAACTCTACCTTACCGACCGCTTCGTGATTTTTAAGATAACCGCCTACTGTGTCAAAAACTACATAAGGCAGGTCTGCAATTTCTTCCACAAGACCTTTTATACCGTCGGTATTTGCAAGCTTACCTGTGAGAGGTCCCAAATCCATAGTCTCCCAAAAAATCGCATCGGCATCCATATTGATAAACAAGAGCATATCTCTGTTGATTTCTCCGCTTTCCTGCTTTCTTCTTAAATCCTTGACCCAGGCACGAAGAGTACCGGCATCGCAGACATCGGAGTTGCTGTAGGTGGGAATAATAGTCATACTCTCGCCCTTATATGTATATGTCAGAGGATTGAAAGCATACTCATCGGAAAGCTCAGGTACAATAGTACGGAAAGCATCAAAGGGTACACAGCTATAGTAAAGGCAGAGGGCTTTTACGCCGAGTTTATTATAAAGACTCACCTGAGAGGGTGTGAACATAACCTCCTGAGGACGAACAATTTTCTCACACTCACCGAAGATATCAACAAGACCTGAACCTGACGAGTTTGTAACAGCCATTTCGATACTTGCCTCAAACTCGTCTTCACTCATAGCAGAAAGGGCACCGTTGTTGTAGCCCATAATGATATTTTCATCGCCGTATTTTTCGACTCTCTCCTTCATCTTTTCAATGATTTCGGGAGCGTACTCGGGCAATATTTTTTCAAGGGAAAAGAAGTTTTCACTATCCCAGGTACCCTTGACGGGGATGCCTTTTTTATTAAGGTCGGTCATCACATCAAGAATTTTATTTATAATTCTGATATCCGAGCCGAAGCCGAGATTGTCATTGGTATCGCCTCGGTAGGAATGATAGCAGTTGACATGAAAGCCGTAAGCAACGTGGATTTTGTTTTCTTTCATAATATCACCTTTATTTTGTTGATGGAATTATAGTAGCATATTTTAGGGCGGTTGTAAAGAAAAGCTTTAAATAATATTTTTTGCAACCATATGTCCATAGTTAAAGACATTTACACTTTTTTATGATATACTGCATTCAGCAATTACAAAGGAGTTGATTTTATGTATGAATATCAAAGCAAACCTATAAAAGACTATTTTGAACTAAAACGCATTTGCGGAAAAGCAACCTCTTACTTTGTAGGTTCTTTCATGTTAGAAATAATAATGCGACAGGAAGAATGGAAAAATCCCGAAACAAAGACATTCTTTATTAAAAACTTTCATAATGAGTATTTCTCTTGGGACAAAAATAACACAATAGAAAAGACACGAAATAAAGTGAACTGTGTTATCAGAATTATTGAATCCAGAAAAGTTGAAGATGCGCTGCAATATGTTATTAACTCAAATGAGCTTAAAATGGATATATCCCAAGCTCGAATAAATGCTCAAGAAACTTTGAATTTGATAACAAGCGGAAAACTTAAATACTAATTACGGAGGTTATATTACTATGATTACAGACAAACAATTTGATGATGCTTTTACTGCGGCTGGTGGTTGGTTTATACTGTCACAGTATGAAACTCTGCACAATTGGAAAGGCACTAATGTAGAGTTAGCAGAAATTTTATTTAAAGAAGGGTTTGATTCTAGCATCAAAGGAACAAAAACCAGAGTTGCTTGTGCTTTAAGAATTATAAATGAAGGCAGAGGAGAAGAGGCTCTTTTAAAAATCCGCAACTCTGATAGAATTAATCATCAGCACCCCGAAGCTAAAAAGCTTGCCCAATATTTATTAGATAAATATTATTGATTTCAATGTGAAAAAGTAGCAGAAATAATCTGCTACTTTTTCTTTATTTGTTTAGTGGCAGGGCTCCGCCCCGCACCCCGCAAACTTTTTGGAAAAGTTTGACAAAAGCTTTATTTTATCTTTCTCTTGTCAACTGCTCTCTGAATAGCCTTAACAGTTTCAACAATGGGGATGATGAGAACTGCAAGACCGAGTGAGATGAGATATGCCTTGAGGTCAAGATGTGCAAAGCCGAAGAGATTTGAAAGGAAGTCTACCTCTACAACTGCTGTTGTGAGAAGGAATGAGCCTACCATTGCACCGTAAAGAGCTATGTTGTGACTGCCCTTGAAGAACATACCAATAACCGATGCTCTCTGTGAACGCATATTGAAGGAGTGGAAGATTTCACACATAGCCATTGTGAAGAATGCCATTGTCATACCTTCTGTGCTGTCGTGAATGTTTGTGAAGGTGAAAGCTAAACCTTCTTCAAGACACTGGAGATATTCGCCGATATAGAAAGCTATAACAGTAAGAATACTTACAAGGATACCCTGATATGCACAGTCAAAGCCGAGACCGCCTGCAAATACACCGTCTGTCTTGCTTCTGGGCTTTCTTCTCATAATGTCTGCTTCGGGTCTTTCAAGACCGAGAGCAAGAGCAGGGATACTGTCTGTTACAAGGTTGATGAAAAGAAGGTGGGGAGCTTCAAGAATGGTGAAGCCCATAATTGTTGCAAAGAAGATTGATACAACCTCTGAAAGGTTTGAACCGAGAAGGAACTGAATAGCCTTACGGATATTGTCGTAAATTCTTCTGCCCTCGCCTACTGCTGAAACGATAGTTGCAAAGTTGTCGTCGGTGAGCACCATATCAGCAACATTCTTTGTTACGTCGGTGCCTGTGATACCCATACCGACACCGATATCCGCACTCTTGATTGAGGGAGCATCGTTTACACCGTCACCTGTCATAGCGGTAACATAGCCTTTTTTCTTCCAGGCGTTTACGATTCTTGTCTTATGCTCAGGCTGAACACGGGCATATACAAATACATTTTCTACTAACTTTTCAAACTCTTCGTCTGAGTACTTGTCAATATCTGCACCCATCATAGCCTGGCTGTCATCGGTAAGAATGCCAAGCTCTCTTGCGATAGCCTTGGCTGTGTTGATGTGGTCACCTGTAATCATAATAGGTGTGATACCTGCACTGCGGCATTCAACAATAGCATCCTTAACCTCGGGACGGACAGGGTCAATCATACCTGTAAGACCGATAAAGGTCATATCGTATTCGAGGGACTCTGAATCGAAATCAGTGGGAGCTGATGTATATTTCTTATAAGCAACTGCGAATACACGAAGAGCCTTGTTACCCATTCTGGTATTCTCTGCAGCAATCTTTTCACGGTGCTCGTCGTTCATCTCAAAGACTTCACCGTTTATATCAATATGAGTACACTTCTTGAGGATTTCGTCGGGAGCACCCTTTGTAAACTGTACAAATGCACCGTCATATGAATGGACTGTTGACATCATCTTTCTGCCTGAGTCGAAGGGCACCTCACCGATACGGGGATACTTCTGCATAAGCTCAGCCTTAGGAAGTGAAAGAGTCTTTGCATAGTTGATAAGAGCAACCTCGTCGGGTTCACCTGTACCCTTGCCGTCTTCTGATACGTCAGCATTTGTGCAAAGAGCCATAGCTGTTGCAAGGTGATTTTCATCGGGAGCATAATGGTCAACAACAGTCATTACATTCTGTGTAAGAGTACCTGTCTTGTCTGAGCAGATAATCTGAGTACAGCCGAGAGTTTCAACTGCATTCATCTTACGGATAATAGCGTTCTTCTTTGACATATTGGTAACACCGATGGAAAGAACGATGGTCATAACTGCTACAAGACCCTCAGGGATAGCTGCAACTGCAAGAGCAATAGCTGTAATGAATGAATCAAGGGCAACCTCATAGAATGCACCCTCTGCACCTGTGATGAAATGCATAGCGACATTATAGCCGAAGATAACAACACAAACACCGAGAACAAGCTTAGTGAGTACCTTTGAAAGCTGTTCGAGCTTGATTTCAAGAGGTGTCTTGCTTTCTTCTGCAAGGGAGATAGCATTTGCAATCTTACCCATTTCGGTATCCATACCTGTTGCTACAACAACAGCTTTACCACGGCCGTATACAAGTGTTGAGCCCATATATGCCATATTCTTACGGTCACCCAGAGCAACCTCGCTGTCCTCTTTCTTGCCCATAAGTGCATTAACAAGCTTTGTTACGGGAACAGATTCACCTGTAAGTGCAGCCTCTTCAATCTTCATGCTTGCACATTCAAAGATACGGCAGTCAGCAGGGATAGCATCACCTGCATCGAGAAGAATAACATCACCCACTACAAGATCTTCACTCTTTACAGTTACAATCTGACCGTCGCGAAGAGTTTTTGTTGTAGCCGCTGACATTTTCTGCAGAGCCTCAACTGCCTTTTCAGCCTTGCTTTCCTGCATAACACCGAGTACGGCATTGATAATAACAACCGCAAGAATGATGATTGTGTCTGTGGGGAAGAAGCTGTGACCTGCTGCAGATGCTTCGATGTACTCTGTTACTGCTGAAATAGCCGCAGCAATAATGAGGATAATAATCATCGGGTCCTTGAGCTGGTCGCCGAAGCGTGCAAGGGTTGACTTTTTCTTAGCTTCCTGAAGCTTGTTTTTGCCGTTCTTTTCAAGTCTTGCAGCTGCTTCCTGAGAGGTAAGACCCTGCTCAGAAGACTTTACCTCAGCAAAAACCTCTTCAGTTGTGTGAAGATAATGTTTCATACATAGTTTCCTTTCTTTTTAATCAGTTTATCTGATTATATATTATTGACATATCTCGGAGAATATTTCTTTCTATATGAAAGGGAGCTATCAAAAAAGACCCTTAACAGAACATTTCCGTTCCGTTAAAGGTCTTGCTACCTGCCAGAGGTCTGTAAACCAGCCCGAAGGCGAATGTTGATTTACAGCTTAGAGCTACTCCCCTTTTTTTAAAAAGGACATTCTCTTCACAAGGAATATATTACCATATCCTTTTTATTTTGTCAACAAGTGACTGCTTGTTTTTCTGTAACAGTTTTGTTACCGATTTTTTTGCTTTCCTTTGAGAACTTGATTTGCATTATCACAAAGGAAATAATACTGCTCATCGATGCGAGTATCATATCATACATTGTGTCGAATATTTTCACAAGTAAGGGATCATCCTTACCTCTGCCGAAAATAACATAAATCATCTTGTCGGGCTCGGGCTCCCACATAAAGCCCTGATTGGTTGTGCCCCAGATATAGTCACCGATAAACTCGGTCATTTCGTGAATGGGGATAATTGTCATTGCAAAAGCAAGTGCAAACAGACAAAGTGAAAGCTGTTCCTTACGGTTGTTGGGCTTTACAAGAGTCTGAGCTATATAATAGCCGGCAAAGAAACCAAGGAAGCCTGACGAGAAATGAAGGAATGTATCAAATCTTGCCGCATATGCATAAACGCCTACATAGTTTCCGCAGTATGAACCAAGGAAAACGATAATGCAAAGAAGCGACTGTACTCTGTAGTTTATCTTGCAGAACATTGAATCTCTCGGGGTAACGAGATGAAGAGCTGTGATTGCCACAGTACCGAGAGAAACCACGAGAAGAAGTGTAGCCTCAGCTCTGTTTTCAAATGTGATGACGGCGTAAAGCACCACAATTCTTGTGCACCACCATAAAAGTATATCACATATGTTGGTCTGCTCTCTGACCTTTTCAATTTCAAAATCGATTTTTTCCTTGCATCTTGCAGAAAAGTTGCCGAAAAGCGCTTTTAACTGCGCACCCCAATCTTTGTTTATTTTAAAGACTTCTCTGTTTTTATTTATGAGGTTTATGTAAAGTACACCTGTAGCAATTATAGTACCCACAACGGTCAATGTTACATCTTCGCTGAAATCGTAAAGAGGTCTGTGCTCCGGCAGGCTGAGCATAGGGCCGACCAGCTTGATAAGCCAATGGTCATCGCTGACATTTACACAGCCGACTAAAGTGCTGCCGGTGTAAAAATCAATCCAGAACTGAGTAACCTCTTTAAAAATAACAAAGGAATTTGAAAT
>JAGBSR010000079.1 GCA_017631745.1 Clostridia bacterium
CAGAGCAGAGGTTGTATCTTTCGACAATCTTATGGAGCTTGGCTCACTTGCAGCAGCTAAAGAAAAAGGTCTTGTTAAGAGTGAAGGCAAGGAATATGTGATGAAAGACGGAGATATTGTACACTTCCTGTTTAATGTGTAAACAACTAAAGTTTTGTCAAACTTTTACAAAAGTTTGCAGGGTGCGGGGCGGAGCCCTGCGACAAATAAAAATTAACCGAGTTGATTTATATCAGCTCGGTTTTTGTTATAATATGACAAAGTCAAGGTGTGCAGATTAATTTTTACCCTCCTTTCGCTTTTTGGCTTTGAGAACTCATCCACCCCAAGCGGTTCCCCTTCTCTTTCAGAGAAGGCTTAACCTCTCCTGAAAGGAGAGGCAAACCCATCCGTCACGGCAAAACCGTGTCACCTTTCCTTGCAGGGGAATGCTATTTTCTCAGACTATCCCTACTGTGTAGCGTAGCACCGTGGTCTACTTGTATAAATCAAACTTTGCTTGGTAGGCGATGCGCCTGCGCTACAACCAACTCGGCGGAATAAAGCTAAAAGAGACGCGAGCTTTTCCCGCGTCCCATTAAAAATTTTTTTGTGGCAGGGCTTCGCCCTCTTCCTCTTGCGGTTCCCAAAATTTATTACGGCTATTCGCCTATAAATTTTGACCGCTGCGCCATCCTCGCCTCGCTTCATCCGCCACCGGCGGCGCTTCTACGATGATGCCCCACAAGCTTTTGTAAAAGCTTGACCAAAACTTTACTGCTTCTTTTACTCTTCCATCTGCTTGCCTAAAAAGCCTGCTGCTACCTGAGTCAGCTTCACATCTGTCTGCGTCGGCAGGGTACTCTTATCACCGCTCAGAAGCACCACAGCACCCATAACATCTCCGCCACCGATAATGGGCGTCATAACACTGACCGACTTGGGGTTGTCTTCAGATACAATAAGACTGTCTTTATCCTGACCTGCAACATAGGTATTTCTTCTTTCCATATAGCTCTCAAGAAGTGGTGAAATGCGCTTGCCCATAAGCTCTTTTTTCGGCAAACCCGCAACAGCTATCACATGGTCTCTGTCGCAGATAACCACAGGCATCCCCGTCGTTCTGCCAAGCACATCAACATACTGCTTGGTATAAGGCCCCAGCTCACCGATTGGCGAATATTTTTTGAAGATAACCTCACCGTCAGAGTCGGTGTAAATCTCAAGGGGATCGCCCTCGCGTATTCTCATAGTTCGTCTTATTTCTTTTGGTATAACAACACGCCCGAGATCATCGATTCGGCGTACTATTCCCGTTGCTTTCATAATTTTCTTTCTCTCCCTTTAAAATACAATTGTGATGTTAGTGTTTGTAAGAAAAGGGGATTTATACTGTTTGAATTCACTTTTAATATGCTAAAAGCAAAAATGTGAGCACAGTCCAAACTGTACTCACATTTAATTTTGTATTAAACTTTTAATCTTTAGGATTCTTAATTGTAAAGTTAAGTCCGAGAGCAACCACAGCAAGTGCAAGAAGCATAATAAATGGTGCTGTATAACCGCCTGTGGAAATAAACAGGCTGTTGCTTCCTGCAGCGATGAATGCTGCAACAATAAGGTTGAAGTTGGTGATGCTGTAGTTTACAGGGAAATACTTCAGACCAAAGAATGATGATGAAAATGCAGATGATATCGTAGGACATGAGCCGTATGTAATGCCCGTAAGGCAAAGACCAACAACACAAAGAATGAGCGAATTATTCATAACCGCAATAAGAGTGATGCCTGCAGCGGCAATTGTGAGAACATTTGAAGCGATCATTGTTGCGCGTCTGCCTAAAATATCATAAACTGCACCTGTGATAATACGGCCAAGACCGTTGCATACTGCAAGTACACCGACAAGAGTTGTAGCAAGAGCCGGAGTAGCATCAACGGAAAGAGCAAGATCCTTCGCAAAGCTGATTACGGAGTTGCCTACAGCGGTAATAAATGCGAGGCACACGAAGGCGCACCAGAAGGTGACACTTCGGAGCATTTCTTTTGTGGTGTAGTCTTTGGTTATAACAGCATCTTTTTTTGCTGTACCCTTGACCTTTGCAGCAGGGAAAACAGTATCTGCCTCAGGTCTGCGAAGTACAAGACCCGCAATAATAAGCACAACAGCAATAATAACACCGAGAAGCATAAAGGTTTTACTCCAGCCCAAAGCAGGCATAGCATAAAACTTTTCAATACTGCTGCCCAGAAGAAGAGTACTCAGACCGAAGCCCATCATAAGACAGCCTGAGCAGAAGCCTTTTCTGTCGGGAAACCATGCACTCACAGTTGAAACTACCACATTGTATGATATACCGATGCCTGTTCCTGCAAGAAAAGCATATGCAACATACAAAAGCCAGAGCTTATCAGCCGTTAAAAGTCCTGTGAGTCCGAAACCTGCGCCAACCAATACACCTGAAATCACAAGTGTGATTTTCGGTCCGATTTTTTTGCAGATGAGACTGCCTGCAAATGCACCGAGACAGAAGAAGCACATTGTCATTGTGAAGTTGAGAGCCAAGGATGAATCGCTCCAACCGAAAACATCCTTAAAAGGCGCTTTTAATATTGACCAGGCATAAAGCACGCCCGAAAAAAGCATAGCGAGTACGCCTACAATAAGATAAAGGTTGCGTTTCTTCTGAATTGTTTTCGTTTCCATAATAATTCTCCTTGGGTTTACATTTAACTATGCTGACTACTATATCACAATTCATCCTTTGTGTCAACACTTTAAAGCGACAAATTATTCGATAATTGTTTTTATTTTCTTTGTTGGGCTGTTCATTGTGCTTTTTGCTGAAAAAAGTCGTAAAGTTATAGTTAAAAATTCCACTTAATATATTGTTTACAAAATCAGCTTGTGATATAATATATACTGAATTACTCTTCGAAAGGATGAAGAACGATGAACTACAAAGAAAAATATCAGCAGTGGCTCGGTTTTGACGAGGACACCAAGGCAGAGCTTGAGGCTATCACTGATGAAAAAGAAATAGAAGACAGATTCTATAAGGACCTTGCTTTCGGCACAGGCGGACTTCGCGGTATTATGGGCGCAGGCTCAAACCGTATGAACAAATACACTGTCGGCAAGGCTACCTACGGTCTTTCAAAATATATCAAAGCTAAAAATGACGGTGAGCTCAGCGTTGTGCTCGCTTACGATTCAAGAAACAACTCCGCTTATTTTGCAAAGGTTGCTGCAGACATCTTCTCAGGTCAGGGCTTCAAGGTTTACCTCTTCGAGTTCCTTGTACCCGTACCTGTGCTTTCATTTGCTACATCATACCTCGGCTGTACGGCAGGCGTAATGCTTACCGCTTCTCACAACCCCAAGGAGTACAACGGCTATAAGGTTTATGACAGTAAGGGCTGTCAGTTCTGCACAGAAGATGCAAAGGGTGCTATTGAGTGCATCAATGCTATTGAAGACTACACATCAATTCCTTTTGAGGGCAAAGCAGAAAATATCACAATGGTTGGTGAGGATGTGCTTTCAGCATTCCTTGACAAGGTTAAGGCACAGAGCCTTTACGAAGAGCCCTCAGAGCTCAAAATCGTTTATACTCCCCTTCACGGCACAGGCAACGTCCCCGTAAGAAGAATGCTCGAGGGTATGAATGTTACAGTGGTTAAAGAGCAGGAAATGCCCGACGGAAACTTCTCAACCGTAAGAAGTCCAAACCCCGAAGAAAAGGATGCTCTTACCATCGCAATCGAAAAGGCTAAAGAAATTGATGCTGACCTTGTGCTCGGCACTGACCCCGACTGCGACAGAGTTGGTATTGCAGTTAAGAGCGGTGACGAATATGTGCTCTTCACAGGTAATCAGACAGGTGCACTTCTCGTTAAATTCGTTCTCGAGATGAAGAAAGCTTCTCTCACATCAAAGAGCACTCTCGTTAAGACTATCGTAACCTCCGAGCTCGGTGCAGATATCGGCAGAAGCTACGGTCTTCAGTGTGAAGAAACTCTCACAGGCTTCAAGTATATCGGTGACAAAATCAATAAATATGAAGCAAGCGGCGAACAGGAATTCATTATCGGCTATGAAGAGTCCTACGGCTATCTCGTCGGCACTCACGCAAGAGATAAGGATGCTGTTGTTTCTTCAATGCTCATTTGCCAGATGGCTGCATACTATCATAATCAGGGCAAGACACTCGTAGATGCTCTTGAAGATATCTATGCTGAATACGGCTATTACCTGGACCACCTTGATTCATTCGTACTCAAGGGTAAAGACGGTGCAGAAAAGATTGCCGAGCTTATGGTTTACTTCAGAGATAAGGGTCTTGACCTCTTTGACGGTCTTAAAGAAGTTATCGACTACAGTAAGGGTATAGCAGACCTGCCTAAAGAAAACGTGCTCAGATTCATCTGGGAAAACGGCTCATGGATGGCTGTAAGGCCCTCAGGTACTGAGCCCAAGATTAAGGTTTATTACAGTATTCAGGCTGAAACAAGAGAGCTGGCTAAGGCTAAACTCGCAGAATATAAGAATACTATCGACAATATTATTAAATAAGAGGTCTGTTATGACAGTACAGAATTACGTTGAAAATATACTCCAACCCAAGCTTCAGGGCGACGGCGGTTGGGTTGAATACGTCGGTCTTGAGGGTGAGATTCTCACCCTCATTTTCCGTGGTGAATGTTCAAAATGTCTGATTCTCCACCGCTGTACTCAGTGGATTGAAGAACAGATTAAGCTCGATTTAAAAAAGACGGTCAAGGTCAATGCTATACGCAAAAAGCCTTACTTTCAGGATGTATAAGGAGGGATCGTTATGGCACACATTAAAGTTATCCGCCGTTCAATGCGCCCCGAAGAATGGACAGACCTGCGCTTCGGTTGGCTTAAAAGACATATATATTCCTCCAAATGGGAAATCAAAAACCTGATGATTCGCGATGCCCGTCAGACAAGCGAAATGAACTTCGAGTATTATACCGAAGACTACCGCCCCCTCAATAAGGGTGATATGTATTTCACTCCTGACGGCACAGCTTTTATCAAGGCAGATGTAACTCTGCCCGAGGAGCTCAAGGGCAAGGAGCTTTGGTTTTCACTCAAGACAGCTGCCGAAATCTGTGTAAAGGTAAATGGCAAGTATGTGGGCGGTGTTGACCCCAACAGAGAAAGAATGCTCCTCTCCCCTTACATAAACGAAAATGAAGTTCTTCACTTTGAAATGATGGGCTACAACCGTTCAAAGCCTGATGACGAAAGAAATCCCGAGTCTCTTTCCGTACGAGGCTGCCGTCAGATTTTTGAGGGCGCTTATATCTGCACTGTCAATCACGAAGTGCAGGATTTGGTCTGGGACTTTGAGCTTCTTCTTGATATTGCCAAAAGCGAGCTTTTCAACGAGGATTACAGAGCTTTTCTCAATAAAGAGCTTTGCAACGCTATGAATCTCATCGACTTTGACAGTGATGAGCTTACAGGCGTTGCCGACGCCAAGAAGTACGTTGACGAGGTTATCTATGCCAACGACAACTACAAGGGCAGCGGTGACGTGGCTCTTATTGCTCACTCCCATCTTGATGTGGCGTACTATTGGAGAAGAATTCACGCGGTGCAGAAAAATCTTCGCACTGTGCTTATTCAGCTTCGTCTTATGGATAAATATCCCGACTTTAAGTACACTCACACTCAGCCTTATGTTTATGAGACTCTGGAAAAATATTATCCCGAGGTTTTTGAAGAACTGAAAGAGAAAGTTGCCAACGGTCAGTTTGAGCCCGTCGGTGCTATGTACGTTGAGCCCGACTGCAATGTACCCTCAGCGGAATCTCTTATCCGTCAGTGTCTTTACGGTCAGCAGACCTATAAGAGAATGTTTGGAAAAACAGTCAACAACGCCTGGCTCCCCGATGTTTTCGGCAACTCATGGATTTTACCTCAGATTCTCAAAAAGAGCGGCGTTGACTACTTTGTTTCAAACAAGATGTCAACCTGGAATGATACCAACCGCTTCCCTCACAACAACTTCAAGTGGAAAGGCATCGACGGCAGTGAAGTTCTCGCCTGCGTACCACCCACCCACTTCATAACCTGGAATATGCCCTCTCAGATTCAGGAAAACTGGGAGGCGTACATAGACAAAGATTCAGGCGGTCAGACACTTAATATGTTCGGCTACGGTGACGGCGGAAGCGGCTGTACCGAAGAGATGATTGAGCTTATGCACCGCTTCGACAAGCTTAGCATTATGCCTAAGTGTCAGCATATGAGAGGTGACGAATTCCTTGAGAAGAATCTCAAGGGCAACGACAAGCTTGAGACCTGGGACGGTGAGCTTTATCTTGAAATGCACAGAGGCACATTCACCACAAAGAGCATACTCAAGCGCTATAACCGAGCCCTCGAATTCAAGTTCAGAACCGCTGAAATTCTCAGCATTATGCGTGCTGATATCGGCACCGATAAAATCCGCGAGCTTTATAAGAAGTTCCTCATCAATCAGTTCCACGATATCATCCCAGGCTCTCACATTCATCCCGTTTATGAAGATGCAATGGAGGATTACCGTGAAATTGACAAGGCGCTTGACGAAATCATCGGCACCGGCAGTAAGTATTTCAACACCCTCAACATAAAGCGTGATGCACTCATTTTTGTCCCCAATAAGAAGGGCACATCAAGCCGTTACGGTGAAAAGGGCAACTGGCTCGTTCCTGATATCGCTCCCCTTTCATCGGCATCTCTTCGCGCTACTAAGCACTCTGCCGAATGGATCAGTCTCGGTGACACAGTTGAAACTCCCTACTACTCAGTGAAATTCCGTGAGGACGGCTCGATTGAAAGTCTTTACGACAAAGAGCTCTGCCGTGAGTGGGTAAAGGGCGACTTCAACAAGCTTAAGATTTATACCGACAATCCCGGCAACTACGATGCCTGGGATATTCTGCCGAACTATAAAGACAAGCAGATTGAAGTTAAGGTAACAACACCTCTTCACCTTATAGAAAAAGATGGCGAGTGTGCTACCTTTGAAACAGTACTTGCTACTGAAAAGTCAGAATGGAAGATGCTCATCCGTCTCTTCAGAAGAAGCAGAGGCATCGAGGTTGAAAATATCGTCAACTGGCAGGAAAAACACAAACTCGCTAAGGCGCAATTCTCTTGCAACGTACTCACCCGTAAGGCACTTTGCGATGTCAGTGCAGGCTATATCGAGCGTGAAACTCATCGCAACACCACCTGGCAGCAGGCACGCTTCGAGTGCTGTCACCACAAGTGGTGCGACCTGAGCGAAACCGGCGGTGGTATTGCTGTAATCAATGACGGCAAGTACGGCGCGTCCTTTGAGGAAAACACAATCGGATTGTCACTGCTTCGTGCAACAATCAGACCCGATGTCACTTCCGATATGGGTATGCACAATTTCTGCTATATGATTATGCCTCACAGTGGAGATGTCGTCTCAGCTAAAATCAACGATATCGCATATCAATACAATGTTCCTCTTATTAAGAGCGACTGTGCGTGGACTCTGCCGACCTTTGAGCCCTTATATCTTCAGGCTGCAAAGAGAAGCGAAGACGGCACTATGACCGTTATCCGTCTCAGTGAGCAGAACGGCGCAAGAGGTAAAATCAAACTCGGCAAGACTGTTAAGCTGCTCAATATGCTTGAGGAAGTTCTCGGTGAAACCGACACCGTTGAATATTCGCCATTTGAAATTATAACTGTCGGAATATAAAAAATCCTAAAAAAAGCTTCATAACGTCAATCTTATATATGCTCAATTAAAAAAACATTCATAATTTCAGTTGACAAAACTGATTTCAGGGTATATAATTTTACTACAGATTTTTAAAGAAACGGAGGACCTTTCAAATGAAAAAGATCTTAGCTTTACTCGTTGCAGTTGTTATGGTATTTTCAATCGCTGCAATTCCCGCTTCAGCTGTTCTTTCAGAATCAGCTCAGGCTATCACTGATAGCTTCAACGAAGGCGACTTATTCGCTGCTATCGAAAACACATTCACATTCATCAGAGAATTCATCGATGAACTCCACGCTCTTGTTGGTAACATCATGGCTATTCTCGACAAAGAATGTGCTTTCTGCAATGAACTTCATGTTCTTGCTGCATAATTAAAATCAAGAGTCCGCTGAGCGGGCTCTTATTTTTTGCTTAAAAATCAAGTCGGACAGATTTCTCTGCCCGACTTTTCATATTATTTAAGGTTTTTCATAAACTCAACATAGAAATCTATTGACTTTAGGAACACATCAACGGGAAGTCTTTCATTTGCATTATGCACTGACTTGAAAAGCTCATCGTCAATTCTGAAGCCGCCGAAACGGTAAACCTCCTTGCAAACATTTCTGAAATGTCTTGCATCTGTTGCCGCATTGAGAATGAAGGGTGCAACACCGACATCGGGGAAGACATTGTTGATTGTTGATTTGATATATTCAAATGACTTTGTTGTGTGATCTGAAATAGGTGCAGGAACTGAAATGTTTTCTGCTGTTACCTCAAACTCATCACCGACTACACTCTTGATGTGATCAAGCACTGCTTCAAGAGTATCGTGGGGAGCGATGCGCAGTCTGTAGGTCGCAACTGCTGTATCGGCAGGCAGATTGCCCTTGTTGGGGATATCAACACCGATAAGATTGATAGTTGTTCTTATCATTGCAGCGGCATCCTCGATACCCTCCATAACCTTTTTGATTACGGGCTTGAGAACTGAAACCTTATCGAAAACAAGATTAAGAGGCTTGTCAGCATAGGGTGCAAATGCCTTGAGCATACCCTCAACGGCAGGAGTAAACTGAGCAGGCATAGGTGTCTTATCAAGCTTTGCCATTGCTCTTAGCATTTTCACGGGTACGGGCACCTTGCCGGTTGACTTGGCCGCATGAGCAATTGTTTCACCCTTGAGAGTGATTTTTACTGTTGCCCAGCCTTTTTCTGATACAGCAACCATTGCAAAGGGATTTTTAATGTTCATAGGCAGCTGAGTCATAATAGCACCGCCCTCATCGAGTACAAACCAGGGCTTGATGTTATTTTCTGTAAACCACTCAGCAATCTTAATCATGGTATCGCCTGCAACCTCTTCGTTGTTGCCTGCTGCAAAATAAATATCTCTTTCAGGTGTAACGCCGTCAAGGATAAGCTTTTCCATACCCTCGAGGATACCTGTAAAAATACACTTATTGTCGATGGTACCTCTGCCCCATACCACACCGTCGTGAATTTCTGCGGCAAAAGCAGGGTGCTCCCAATCCTGATCCTTATCAGAAACAACATCGTAATGAGCCATAAGAACTACAGGCTGTAATGCACTGTTTTTACCCTTCCAGCGAACAAGAATACCGTATTCGTTTATGAGCTGTGCTTCCACAACTGCAAAAACATCGGGGTAGATTTCTTTGAGCATAGGTAGAAAAGAATCAAACACCTCTCTGTCAATGTTACCGTTTCTGTCTGAAACTGTCTTCTTTCTTACTATAGCCTGAAAGCGTTCAAGAGATTTCTGCTGCGACTGTGTAAGTTCCATTTTATCTCCTCCAAAATTAATACTGCATTCATTCTACCACTTAAATACAGTTTTGTCCATTCTTACAGACAAATTTAAACCATAAAGAAACAATTTTTACATTTATAATCCCTATATGAAAAAAAGGCTGTCTGAACAGCCTTTTTTGCAATTTAATATTCGCCTTTAATTGCCTTTACCATTACCTCTCTTGCATCAGCCGCTTCAGGTATTGGGAAAAGCGCATAAGGATGGTTGAGACCCTCTTCGCAGATAAATGTATGCTCTATTCCCTGCTCATTAAGCATTTCCGAGAGCTTTACGGCATCGGGACAAAGAATATCTCTTGTGCTTGCAAACATAGTGATACGACCCAAGTTTTCGAAGGTACCGTAAATTGGACTTGCCATAGGGTCGTGAACATCTCTGTTACCTGCCCACATACGGCCTACAGCAGCAACGCCATCGCAG
>JAGBSR010000010.1 GCA_017631745.1 Clostridia bacterium
GGAGTTGGTAATGGTCAGAAACAGACAAATTGTAACTGAGGGCATAACCATCGGAATTATCACATGCCTTAGGATACCGATAGAAGATGCGCCGTCAACCTTTGCTGCATCGATAAGATCTTTAGGAATATTGTTTATTCCGGCGATATATATAATCATCATATAACCTATCATCTGCCAGTTCATCAGTACCACAAGACCCCAGAAACCGTATGAGGGGTCATAGGTGATGGTGACGCCTATTGTGCTGAGTACGCCGTTGATAATCAGCTGCCATATATAGCCGAGAACAATGCCGCCTATGAGGTTCGGCATAAAAAACACAGTGCGGAAAAAGTTTCTGCCTTTGATTTTGTTTGTCAGAAGCAGTGCCAATGAGAAAGCGAAAAGGTTGACAGTGATTACACTTACAACAGTGAATTTCACGGTAAACCAAAGAGCGTTTCGGAAGTTGGGGTCGGAGAGTGCCTCAATATAGTTTTCTATGCCCGTAAATGTACTGTCGGTAACCGTGGTGAAATCACAGAAGGAAAGATATATGCCGAGTATGAAGGGGATAAAGAAAACTACAGCGAAAACAAGCGTAGTAGGCAGGGCGAATATACCGTAGTATTTTTTGAGGTTGTTTTTCATTTGTGTTCACCCTGCCTTTCTTAGTGGTATTCGCCTGTCGGCGAGTGTTATTTTGCCCGTTGGGCAAAAGTTGTTGGGTCTGCGACGCAATTTTAAAAGTTATGATTGAGCTTGTGGTTTTTCGTTGTTGCCTGATTGAGGCTGAGTTCTTTCGTTGTTGCCCGGCTGGGTCTGTGTTTTTTCGCTGCTGCTTGATTGAGTCTGTGCTTTTTCGTTGTTGTCTGATTGACTCTGAGACTTTTCTGTGTCGGCGGCATCGGACTTAGCCTTTTTATAGGCATCTTTGATTTTTTCGGCTGTTTCTTCCCAGGGAGCAGAGCCTTGGGCGTACTCTAAAAGAGCGTTACCCACTTCGTCTTTGAATGTGATGCCCGGGAAAGCGATAAATGCCCAGGGTACCGAGTCAATATTTTCGCTGTTTGTCCATCTGAGAATTTCGTTTGCGAGAGGATCTTTGAGGGTAACATCTGTCATAGTCTTAAAGGGTGTCACAAAGCCCAGCTCTTCGCTGACAATTCGCTTGCCTTTTTCTGATGAAAAGAGCCAATAGAGAAAATCTTCCGAGGCTTTTCTGTCTTCTTCGGATGCTTTGGCATTAATGGCAAGATAGTTTTCCGTACCGATGCAAAGTCCCTGGCTTTCTTCGCCCTCGAGACCTGTATAAATGGGAATCATTTTTATTTTGTCCGCCTTTACGGTGTTGCCCTCGGTGGCGCTGATTTCACTGTAAGCCCATGATCCGTTTTGTACCATTGCACATTTACCTAAAGCAAACTCAGCCATTGAGTCGCCGACACTTTTCGAGCCTGTAAGCTTTTTATCTGTAACTGAATTCATAAGATAAAGGTCAAAGATGTTACGGAAATTATTATTATATGAGAAAGCGAAGTTTTCCTTGGCGAGACCTGCAAGGGTGCTGCTGTCGTAATTGTCAATCTCGGCCATTTCATAGTGGTAGGGAATATTCAGAAGATGGGTATTCCAACGCCACTGATTACCAGGTGCAAAGGAGGTTGAAGCAAATACGCCGTCGATGCCGAGTTCGCTTTTATGCTTTGTCATATCTTCAACAAGAGCCTTGAGCTTGTCAAAGGAATTAATCTGCTCCATTGATGTTAAGTCGGTTTCTTTAGTGTCGAGAGCAAAGTATTTGTCGGTGATTTCCTCGTTATAGATAATGCCGTAACCCTCTATAACATAGGGAATACCGTAAACTCCGTCTTCGCTTGTGATGGCGAGACTCTTATCTGAGAGAAGAGAATAAAGCTTTGTATCTTTTAGGTCAGCGCAATAATTTTTCCAACCCTGATAGCCCACGGGGCCGTTAATCTGAAAAATAGTAGGGGGATTGCTTTTTGCAATTTCTGAGGTAAGAGTTTGCTCATAGGTATCGCTTGCGGCGGTGACGACCTTTACCTTTACACCTGTTTCGTTTTCGTATTCCTTGGCGATTTCTTCGTAGACCTTGCTGACCTCGGGTTTGAAGTTAAGAAAGTAAACCTGACCCTTTGCAGAGGTAACATCGCTTTGAGACGGAGATGTTGTCTGATTGTTTGTTGTAACCTTGCCGTCATTTTTACCGCAAGCGGCAAATGAGAGTATGAGGGCAATGATACTGATAATGCTGATGATTTTTTTCACTGTTATTCCTCCCTGATTCGGTTGTAGATTCTTGTGTAATGAGATATTTTTTCTATAAGATTTTTTGTCAGCAGACTGTCTTTGATACGCCACTGCCAATTATTTTCTGCTGTGCCCGGGGTATTGACTCTGCTGTTGCTGCCTGTTTTCAGCCAATCCTGCAAGGGTATTATTGCTCTGTCGGCAACGGATGAAAAGGCACCACGGATGAAGTAATCTGGAAGGGTATAGACCGAGGAGGCACCCAGATAGTCCATAGCTCTTGTGAGGGTGTCACTTCGGGCTTTGCATATCCATTCGGTTACGGTGGGATTATCGTGGGTGCCCGTATAGACCACGCTGTTTCTGATGTGATTGTGAGGCAGATATTCGCTGTCGTTTTCGTCGAAGGCAAACTGAAGCACCTTCATTGTGGCAAATCCGCTGTCACGGAAAAACTGCCGTGTGTCGTTGGTGAGAAAACCTAAGTCCTCGGCAATGATATCAAGCTCAGGAAAATCTTTTTTTATCATATTGCAGAAGTCAAGCCCGGGACCTTTTGACCAACAGCCCTCTTTAGCTGTGCGGTTTTCTTTGGTGCTGTAGTATTCATAAAAGCCTCGGAAGTGATCTATTCTTATGCTGTCATAAATAGTAGAGGCGTTTTTCAGCCGCTCCTTCCACCAACGGTAATCCTCATCCTTGAGCTTATCCCAATCATAAACAGGGTTGCCCCATAGCTGACCCTCGGCATTGAAGCTGTCGGGCGGACAGGCGGCAACTCGGCCTTTGATGAACATATCAGGCGCAAAATAGTAATCGCTGCTGTCGTAGGCGGGATAAATGGGCAGGTCGCCGATAATGGCGATGTTTTTATCATTGGCGTATTTTTTCAGGTTTAGCCACTGACTGTAAAATAGATACTGAATTTTTTTGTGAGTGCTTATAAGCTCTTTTGCATCAGTGATATCTGAAGCATCTTTATACTTCCACATACAGTGAGGGAGCATATGGTTTATTTCTTTCAGAGCACTGAATGTGCAGTACTTTTCAAGCCAGAAGCTCTCTTTATTGCAGAAGCTTAGATAATTGCTGTCGCTGTCAGAAATACCCTGTGCGGCTTTTTTCAAAAGGGGCAGACGGGACAGATAAAGATATCCGTAGTCGATAACCTCCGTATTTTCACTCTCAAAATTATGAAGAGTATTTTTGTTTATCAGAGAGTCTTCATATAAAAGCTCGGGGTCGATAAAATAGGGGTTGCCTGCAAATACTCCCGGACTCTGATAAGGACTGTTGCCATAGGAGGTGGGAGTAAGAGGCAGAAGCTGCCATAAGGTCTGCTTTGATGAATGAAGAAAATCCACAAACTCAAAGGCGCTTTTCCCCATTGTACCTATGCCGTAATTGCCGTTTAAAGAAAACAAGGGCAGAAGTATACCGCTTTTGCGCACAGTTTCACGACCTTTCTGTTGCTCTTATATTGCCACCGACTAACTTAAATATGCACAGTACCGCTGATAAATTGCAAGACTGTGAGCGGTACAAAAAATAAAACTTTATTTCACTTAAGTTTCACCCTTGAAATTAATTGGTAAATTATGTATAATATAAATCTAATGAATCGGAAAGGGTGTTTTTATGCCGTATACATTAAAAATTGTTTTAACTGTTTTGATTTGCCTTGTTGCATTTATTGCTGTTATTTATCTTGCAGTGAGCCTGCTTTTCTTCTTTATGGCTCTCGGAAGCAAAAGAAGAAAGGATGAAACTATTCCCTGCAAGGGCTCGCTTTTTGAAAAAAATGCCGATAATATCAATCTTATTACAGGTTATAAATGGTATGATAAAACCTATAAGCAACACGTGACAATCAAGAACCGTAAGGGCAAAACTCTTCACGCTATGGAGTTCCGTAACCCTGAAAATACCAATGTGTGGGCTGTTGTGCTTCACGGCTGGACAAATGCAAAAAGAGAAATGTCAAGCTACGCAATGGAATATTACAACAGAGGCTTCAATGTGCTTGTGCCTGACCTTCGCGGTCACGGCAACAGCGAAAGCAAGTTTGTATCAATGGGCTGGCTGGACAGATTTGATGTTGTTGATTGGCTCGGCAGCATTGCTGAAGAAAATCCCAAGGCTAAGATTATTCTTCACGGCGTATCAATGGGTGGTGCCACAACGATGATGACAACAGGCGAAAAGCTCCCCGAAAATGTTGTGCTCGCTGTTGAAGATTGCGGCTTCAAGGGTGTAAAAGATATCCTCGCTGACCGTTGTGACAGAAAGTATCACTTACCATCAAAAATTCTTATGCCGGGTGTAACATTTGTAAATAAGCTCTTTAACGGCTTTTTCCTTGGCGAAGCCTCAAGTGTAAATCAGCTTAAGAAGTCAAAGACTCCTACACTGTTTATTCACGGCGATAAAGACGATTTCGTTTTGCCTTCAAATCTCGATATCGTTTACAGCGCCTGCGCCGCACCGAAAGAGAAATATATAATCAAAGGCGCAGAGCATGCTCTTTCTTCACATTGGTTCCACGAGGAATATTGGCAGGTAGTGGACAAATTCCTGGAGAAATATCTCTATCAGGTAAAATCTTAAATTTCAGTCGGGTATCCTGCGGGATGCCCGATTTTTGTCAGGGGCAAGGAGTTGCAGTGTATATAACAGACACAGATTTATTAACACTGTAAAATAATCTCAAAAAATCACTTTAAATTGCGAAAACATCTTTACTTTTTTGTTTTAATGTGTTAAAATGTAAAAACAATTATGCCATTAAAGGAGAAAATGAAAATCATGGCGGAGAGAAACAACGAAAAAATATTAGAGAATATCGACTATCTCTATAAGACAATTCTTAAGATTGAAACTTATGAAGAATGCGAAGCACTCTTTGACGATATGTGCACAAAGACAGAGCTCGCTTCAATCGCACAGAGACTCATTGTCGCAAAGATGCTTTCAGAGAAAAGAGTATACAGCGACATCGTGGCTGAAACAGGCGCAAGCACAGCAACAATCAGCCGTGTAAACCGCTCACTTGCCTTCGGCAAAGGCGGTTACGACAAAATCTTTGCAAAAGAGGACTAAGTGACTATGGCATCTTACGGCGATTTTGCTTATTATTACGATAGTCTGACAGAAAATGTTGATTATAAAAAAAGATGCGAGTATATTAGAGGTCTCCTTGCCGAAAACGGTATCGGTGAGGGGATTTTGCTTGATTTAGCCTGCGGTACGGGTACTGTTTCACTGATGCTCAGCGAAATGGGATATGACGTTATCGGCGTTGACGCATCTGAAGAAATGCTGTCGGTGGCTCAGGAAAAGAAAATGGAAAGCGGAGCTGATGTTATCTTCCTTTGTCAGAGAATGGAAGAGCTTGACCTTTTCGGTACTATCAACGCCTGTGTGTCAACCTTAGACAGTATAAATCACGTCACCGACGAGAAAACTGTCAGAGAGATTTTCAGAAGAGTTTCCCTCTTTATGGAGGATAAGGGCATCTTTGTTTTTGATGTCAATACTCCCTATAA
>JAGBSR010000080.1 GCA_017631745.1 Clostridia bacterium
CACTACGGTTTAGGACTTTCAATATGCAAAACCTTGTGTAAAAAAATTAGAGGGTGAAATCAGTTGCCGAAATAATAATGGTGCTGAAGTTACAGTTGAAATATAAAATATAAAGTCAGGATTACATTTGTTGTGCTTTATTGATTTTTTATAAGCAAATCAACAATTTTATTATTCTAATTTATATATTATTTACATTTAATTGTGAGAAAAATTGGAATATCCCTTTATTATTTATAATGAACAGTTTATAAAGAAAGGGACAAAAAATGACAATAATCAAATCTCATCCATTTGGAATACAAAGAAAAATCGTTGCCAATATGACAGCGGACTCCAACAGAAACATCCCTCACGTTACATATATGTATGAAGCTGATGTAACAGAATTTTTTGCTCATTTCAAAGAGTTGAATGCAAAAAATCCTGCTGATAAAAAAGTTACATTTAATACAGTAATTTTAAAGGTTATTGCAGAAGCACTTAAGAAAGTTCCTAACTTAAATGCCCATCTTGATTTTAACAGAAAACTCGTAAGAGGCAAGCTGCACATTATCAAGGAAATCAATATCACAATGCCCATGATTTTTCCGAACGGAGAAATGATGACGGTAAATCTTATTGATTTTGGTAATAAAAACATTTATCAAATGACTGAATATATCGATAATCTAAAAAAGAAAATGGATAACACCAACCTAGAGCATGCAATGTTTGAAGTATCCTTAAGAGATACACTCATTGAGCTGAGTAAAGGCCATCCTATTTTAGCTTTTTACAGAGCGATAGGTTCGTTGACAGGCAAGGACAGATTAAAGCTTCTCTCAGGCAAGGAATTGAAAAAACACTATTCTATTCCCAAGCACAAGAGAGTAACCGTTGATGACCTTAAGCAGGGTACTGTTATGGTAACCAATTTCGGCTCGCTTTACCCGAATCAAAAAGGTGCCGGTGCTATGCTTGAAATTATTCCGCCTCAGGTTACAGCTTATGCAATAGGTGCAGTTACTAAAAAGCCTGTTGTCGTAACCGAAGACGGAGAAGATAAAATTGTTATTCGCTCCATACTTCCCATTTGCATTGCCTTTGACCACCGAGCTTTAGATTTTGATGACATTGTTCCTATGATAAAGGCTTTTGATGATATTTTTTCAAATTTCGACAGTATTTTTTCGGAATAAAAGTAATAAATTGAATGAGAAAATTATGAAATCAGTTTCTGAAATAATAATGGTGCTGAAGTTACGGCCGAAATATAAAAATTACTTGCTAAAAAGTTGCAAAAACGGCAGAGAAAATAATCTCTGCCGTTTAAGTTTATTGATATTCAATCAGCCACCTGCAGCCGGACTCAATAACCATATCTCGTCGCCATCATTAAGTTTTTTGCCTTTTCGCATGCAGCGTTCACCGTTTACGTAAACTACTGCATCACCGAATTTAAGCTCCTTGTGAGGCTCAAGTGCTGCATTTCTTTCAGGCCAGTGCTTTAGCTTAGGATCGTTTTTGCGTTCCTCTTGCTTTTTAAGGTCCTCGTAATAACCCTCTTCCATTTTGTGGGAAATTTCGGAGAAAACCTCTTTTACTGTTTTTGCTTCAAGCTCGAGAAGCCCGAAACCTGTCGTTGTCCTTATAACACCGAATATTTTAACCTTTACCATAAGGATACACCTCCTTTGCACATTCAGGCACCTTTATGCCGAGCTTTTTAAGAGTACGCATTGTGGGAGCGCCGTCCTTCCAGCCACGCATAATGTAATAGCTTTTCTTCATTTTTTCAAGGGGTACCTTTGTTCTCTTGTCGCCGGGTACCTGTTCTTCATCTGTAAGACGCTTGGGAAGAGTGTCTGTATCCTTGCCTACGGGAAGGCCGAGAATGATATTCGCAAGTCTTTCCACGTTATATCCGTAAGCACCTGCCTTGACAAATGTGCCCGCAGTGTAATGTAAGCCTGTTGATGCGTTAAGTACACGGGGGTACTGAACAAGAGGAATATTTACAGCAAGAATCTGCGGGAATTGTAATACGGGATACAGTACAGGAGTTGAGTATTTGAATACAGTCTGCACTGCTCTTGTCATAAGACTTGCAGGCTTATTAACAATGAACCAGGGAAGAATAGCATATGATGTAAACACACAGAATCCTGCGGCTGAAGCACCCTCCATAACATTCTGGAAGGTGATGGCAAGTCCGGCCTTACCCTTGGGAGTATATGAGTCCATATTAAGACCGAGACCCTCAAGAACAACCATATAACCTGCATTAAGATGACAGCCGCCTCTGTTGGCAGTAGCATAGCCGAGGCCATGGCCTACAGCACCTCTGGGTTCGTAAGCAGCAAGCTCAAGTCCCTTTGCGTGAATAGCAAAATCCTCACCGCCGAAACGCTCACTCATTCTTTTTGTGCCTTCAGCGAGAATATCACCGATGCCTCTTCTGTAAGCGATATCGTGGAAAACCTCACTTAAATTATCTGTCTTACCGAATTCAAGTCCGCAATCCCACAAGCCTTTTTCATTAAGCTCCATAGCAAAAGCAACACAGCCTGCAGCTGAAATTGTATCGATACCGAGCTCATCAAGCTCATAGTTCCACTTGATAATTTTTTCAATATCATCATTCATAAGGTTGGGGCCCAAAAGACCGAGTGTTTCAAGCTCGGGACCCTTTATATTCTTACCCTCATATTTAACTCGTCTTTCACACTTCATCGGACAGGAATAGCAACCGCCGTTTTTGATAAGATGCTTTTCGGCAAGCTCTTCACCCGAAACCTTTTCAAAGTTTTCGAAGCGACCGTCACCGAAGTTCTTTGTTGCAAGAATTCTGTGAGCCTGCATAGGAGCCACAAGACCTGCTGTACCGAGCTTTGAAAGCTGTGCACCTGTGATAGGATGACGCTTTAACTGCATAGCCCACTCTTTATTAAGTGCATCAAGCTTTTTCTGATCATGAATTTCAGGATAAATATGAGTACCCTTTGCAGTGACAATCTTAAGATTCTTATCACCGAAAACTGCACCTACACCGCCACGACCCGCTGTTCTTTCTCCGCTGAAAACGCCTGAGTAAAGAACCTTGTTTTCACCTGCCGGACCGATAGCAATACAGCTGGTACCGCTGGGATACTGTTTCTGTACTTCACCTGTCATCATACCTTTCATTTCAGGTACATCGTGGAAGGTGATTTTATCGTCGTCAATTTCAATCCAGGTAAGCTCTTTAGCTCTGCCTGTGATAACCATAGCGTCCCAGCCCGCTTTTTTAAGTCGTCTGCCGAAGGGACCGCCACAGTTTGAGGAGGTAAGAAGACCTGTTAAGGGTGAAACGGTTGAAATATTGAATCTTGTTGATGAGGGTGATTTACAACGGGTAAGAGGACCTGTTGTAACCACAATCCAGTTATCCTCATCGAAAGCCTTCATACCCGGACGGATGTGCTGTAGAAGAATGTCAGCAGCCATAATCTTACCGCCGATAGTTCTCTTTCTGTCCTCATCAGTCCAAGGAAATTCGCTGTGAGTTTTGTTTGTAAGGTCAACAAAAAGCACCTTACCCATGTAGCCTTTTAAATTTGTCATAAGTACGCTCCTTAAAAATTAAGATTAAGAGTGTCTGTTTTATTTTCATCAAATATAAGCAGCTTGCCGCTTAAGTCACTGTCACTTGTCAGAAGATATTTAATACCTATCGAAGCCTGAAACGAACCAATAACTCCTGCCACAGCACTTATATTATATTTTGCTTTATTACCTTCACAAAGACCTGCCTGAGACGGTGTGAGTGAGTGTGACGGTATATAGAGGTAAGCAACTCCATAAAATCCGTCAATACCGCCATGGACAAGGGGTATATTATTTTCACGGCAGAAGCCTTCAAGAATAAGCCTTGTATCATTGTTATCGACACAGGAAAACAACATATCAAATTCTTCTACAAACTGCAAGTCGGAAATATCAGTTATTTTCTCTTTCGACTGTGATATTACGATTTCGGGAGCATATTCCGAAAGCTTTTTCTTTAAAACACGGCACTTCAACTCGCCCACATCGTCAGCAGTATACATAAACTGTCGGTTAAGATTTGTAGTGCTTACTGTATCAAAATCGCAAAGGTGGATTTTGCCTACACCTGCACCTGCAAGATGAACGGCAACATTGGTGCCAAGACCGCCAAGACCGATTACTGCACAGCTTTTATCCTTAAGACAGAAGCCCTGCGTTGCCTCTTTTTTATCTACCATCATAATTACCACCACAGTTCTGGGTATCTCCCGAAAGAACATCTACTGCGTGAGGCAAAACCGGAAGAATAAATTCCAAAGATTCCCTGACAGCTTTAGGACTGCCGGGGAGATTGATTATAAGGCTTCTGCCTCTTATGCCCGACACAGCCCTTGACAGCATAGCTTTAGGCGTTATCTGCAAACTTTTAAATCTTATTGCTTCAGCAATTCCCGGTGCTTCTCTTTCAATGACAGCTTTTGTCGCTTCGGGCGTGATATCTCTCGGCGCAAAGCCCGTACCGCCCGTAGTGAGAACAACATCAGCCTTAACATCATCACAAAGATAGATGAGTGCTTTTTCGATTTCATCTTTTTCATCGGGAACAAGAATAAATTCGGCTGTCTTGCCCAAATGTGAAACAAGCTCTTTAATCAGCGGTCCGCTTTTATCCTGACAAACACCTGCCGAGCAACGGTCGCTGACACAAAGCACTGCAAAAACCAAAATATCACTCTCCCTACTTGAATTATTATTCTTACTGATATATAATAACATAAAAGAACAAAGTTTACAAGGAATATAATTATATTCATAAATTTTTTAATAAAAAGTGATAAAACAACTTTATATTCAATATCAGGAAGTTAGCAGTCAATCTGCTTAATTCATATTCCGACTTACAAATTCTAAGCCTCTTGGTATGAATTTGCGAGCCTGACCGAAAAAAACACTGCCTTTTACGGCAACGGTCAAAGGGTAAAACGGGAAACGGTTTTGCCTTCCGTGATTGAAAAGGAGAAATGAATTATGAAAAAACTTCTCGCAGTACTTATGGCTCTTGCCATAGTTTTCACTCTTGCTGCTTGTGGCGGAACAAGTGAAAACGAAAACAAAATCATCCGCGTATCAACCACAACATCCGTAAACGACTCAGGACTTCTGCCTTATCTTCTTCCTGTTTTTGAAGAAGCAACAGGTTACACAGTTGAAGTTCAGTCAGCAGGCACAGGCGCCGCTATTCAGAAAGCAAAAGATGGCAACGCAGACCTTATCCTCGTTCATTCAAAGGCTTCTGAAGAAGAATTCATCGCAGAAGGCTACGGCGTGGAAAGACTTCCCTTTATGTATAACTACTTTGTTATCGTAGGTCCTGCCGATGATCCTGCAGGCATCAAAGATAGCGTAAATGCTGCTGAAGCTTTCGACAAAATTGAGGATACAGAAGCAACATTCATTTCCCGTGGCGACGAAAGCGGTACTCACAAGGCTGAACTCAAAATATGGGGCGAAGATGTACCCGAAGCTGATGACGAATGGTACATCAGCGCAGGTCAGGGTATGGGTGCCTGCCTTACAATGGCTAGTGAAAAAGATGCTTACTGTCTCACAGACAAGGCTACTTTTCTCTCTAACAAAGCTGATTTAGACCTTGAAATTATCCTCGCTGAAGGCGAAGATATGAAAAATACATACTCGCTTATCGAATGTAACCCCGAAAAGCTCGATGGTATCAATACCGAGGGCGCTAAGGCATTCATTGAGTGGATGATGGGTGACGAAGCTTCTGCTCTTATCGCTGAATACGGCAAGGAAGCTTACGGCGAAGCACTCTTCTATCTTGCTGAGTAATAACATTGGAAAAGATAATTGAAGCTTTTGAAATGCTTATGAGTATGGATAAGGAGCTGTTACAGATTATCGGTGTAACACTCCGCATGTCATTTTTCAGTACTCTTATTTCCTGCCTCTTGGGTATGCCCTTGGGTGTACTACTCGGCAAAAGCAGTTTCAAAGGCAAAGGGACAATCATAAAATTAACAGGAACCTTTATGGGCTTGCCTCCGGTGGTGGCAGGCCTGATTGTCTATATGCTGTTTTCTAAAAACGGCATACTGGGCTCACTCGATATTCTTTTTACAGTCGAAGTTATGGTAATCGCTCAGTGTATGCTTATAGTTCCTGTTGTGATAAATCTTACCCACTCCATTACTTCCGTCAATTCCGCTTGCCTTATCGAAACAGCAAAGGGTCTTAACTTTTCAAAAGGCAAAACCGCCATTTTAATGCTGACGGAAAACAAAACTGCCCTTTTCAGCGTTGTTCTCTCAGCTTTCGGCAGATCCATTGCCGAGGTGGGTGCAGTGAGTCTCGTCGGTGGTAATATTCAGTGGAAAACAAGAGTTATGACAACAGCAATTATGCTCGAAACCAACAAGGGTAATTTCTCCTTTGCTCTGGCTCTGGGAATTATTCTTCTGCTTATTTCATTTACGGTAAATATAATTGCATCCTTCGCAGTAAAGGAGGATAAACAATGATAAAGCTTCAAAACATAAAAAAGATTTACGGCGAGCGTACTGTTCTCAATATAGATGGTCTTTCTTTCACAAAAGGAGAAACCGTAGCCATAGTAGGCCCTAACGGAAGCGGTAAAAGTACACTTTTAAAAATTATAGCAGGTGTTATAAAAAGTGATGAGGGTACTGTCGAAACAAATAGCAGGATGTACTATCTTCCCCAACAGAATATTCCTTTCAGAAAGAGTGTGAGAAAAAATATTCTGATCTCTATGGAAAACGCCGATGATAAAGAAATCCGCTGTAATGAAATTCTCGCAGAACTCGGTCTTGCAAATCTTGCAGATAAAAACGCCAAAGGGCTTTCAGGCGGTGAATGTCAGAGGCTTGCTTTAGGCAGAGTTCTAATAAACGAGGGAGATTTTCTTGTTCTCGACGAGCCTTCAAGTGCAGCAGATATTGAGGGTACGGAAATGATTGAGAATGCTATCAGAAAATACAAAGATAAAACCGGCTGCGGTGTGATTATGACTACTCACTCACCTGTTCAGGCTCTTAAGCTTGCAGAGAGAGTTATAATGCTCTGCGACGGAAAAATCGTTGAAGACGGCAGACCAGAAGAGCTTTTAATCAACCCCAAAACACAGTGGGGCAAAAAATTCATAAGCAAGTGGAAGCTGTAAGGAGGTGCGGTATGTTAAAGGTTGTGTCAGTGCAGACGGCACTTGAAATCATAGAAGACAATTTTTCGGATATCCGCATCCCTACGGAAACGGTAAGCCTTGAAAATTCTCTCAGCAGAGTACTTGCCGAAGATATTATCTCCAAGGAAAACATACCTGCTTTCGACCGCTCAACCGTTGACGGTTATGCACTCAAGGCATCGGACACCTATGGCAGTAGCGAGAGCATTCCCTCTCAGCTTGATATTGTCGGTGAAATCCTTATGGGAGAAAAAGCAGAAGACGTAATCAGTGACGGTCAGTGCATTAAAATCTCCACAGGCGGAATGCTTCCCGAGGGTGCTGACAGCGTAGCTATGGTCGAAAATACCGACAGCAGTTTTGGTGATATCTGTCTTGTCTATAAATCTGTAAGTCCCTTTGAAAATGTCAACAGAAAAGGTGACGATATAAAAGAAAGTTCCCTTGTTTTCAGTAAGGGCAGAACGATTACTTCCCGTGAAACAGGTGCACTGGCTGCTCTTGGCATTAATGAAGTTAAGGTTTTCAGAAAACCGAAAGTAGGCATTATCTCTACAGGTGATGAAATAGTACCTGTTGATTCTAAGCTTACCTTTGGCAAGATAAGAGATATAAACAGCCATATTCTTTCTGCTCTTGTGAAAGAAAACGGCTGTGAAAGTACTGTGTACGGAATAGTCAGGGATGAGTATGAAGATATCCTTTCTGCGATGAAAAAGGCTGTCAGCGAAAATGATATTGTTCTCATCTCAGGCGGCTCATCCGCAGGTGCAAGAGATATGACGGTGGATATTATATCCACTCTTGGTGAGGTTTATCTTCACGGTATAGCTATGAAACCCGGCAAGCCCACAATCGTCGGCAAAATAGACAGCAAGGCTGTTTTTGGCTTGCCCGGTCATCCTACCGCAGGGTACTTTGTTGCCTTAAGACTCGTAAAGTCCCTCGTTGATTTGCTTATGCAAAGAAAAGATGAAGGCAGAAAAATCAAAGCAAAAATGCTCTGCAATATCTCTTCCAACCACGGCAGAGAAGAAATCCTCTGCGTAAAGCTCACAGACAGCGGTGCAATGCCCATTTACGGCAAAAGCGGTGTTATCTCGCTTCTCAGTGAAAGCGACGGATATATTATCATCAACCGCAACTGCGAGGGCCTCAAAGCAGGCGACGAAACAGAAATATATTTATTTTAGGAAGATTTTCTATGAAACACAATTACCTTAACAATACACCTCTTGACAAGGCTAAAAATGAATATCTCTCTCACCTTAAAGACAGAGGCTTCTCTTATAAAACCGAAGCTGTCAGCTCTGTTAATTCTTACGGCAGAGTACTTTCTGATGCTGTTTATGCAAAAATATG
>JAGBSR010000081.1 GCA_017631745.1 Clostridia bacterium
ACCCTTACAGGAAATCTGGTCATACATAATTACCGTATCTGCATTGTACTCCTCAACTATACGCCAGAGCTCATCAACAACATTACGGTAACCACCCTTGGTGTGCTTACGCATAATCGAGCGCTGATAGGTTTTTGCAAGTTCCTTAATAGATTGCTCTTTGTCCTCGGTATCAATTTCAAGATAAGAAATCATTGTTTCCATATCCATAACAACGTTCATACCCCAGCAGTTTTCAAGCCAGTTAGCGAATGAAGTATAATAGTTAGCAGGACAAGACCAGACAACAGCTCTGTGGCGCATATGCTTTGAAACAGGAGTTTTCTTCTCATAAGCCTTCAGCATTATCTTGTTTACTTTTTCATCAACCTTCAGGAATTTTTCATTTGAGCCTCCCGAAAGATTAAAGTAGAAAATTCTGTAAAGCCAGAAAGCTGCACCGGTCATCTGAGGATAAGGGGTTTTGTTGATATCCCATTTCTGACGTTCATACTCAAGCTGTTTATTATAGTCTTTCATTCTCTTGAAGTATGCATCCCAATCAAACTTTTCGCCCGTCTGATCTTCAATAAATTTTATAAGAGACTTTATTTCTTCAACTGCATATTCCTGCACATCCTCACCGTCATAACGAAGTGGAATACCGAAGCAATGTGTAGGAAGATTAAGTCTTCTGTCGAGAAATGATGAATTCATAATAGAGCCGTCGCAAGGCATATTGGTGCCGATCATACAACAGCCCATTTTCGGATAATCGTCTTCAATAGCAACGCCTGCCTCTGCACTCGGCAAAGGACAAACATCTGCAGGCACGCCGAAGCTTTCAACGACCTCAAGATAAGGAGGTGTTATCTGCTGGTCAACCATAGATGAAAGGAAAATAGGCAAAGTCTGCAACGGCATTGGTATAAGATTCGGAAAGCCGGTGAAAACCTCATTTGGAACAATCTCATCCATAAGCACTATTTTCTTTGAAAGCTTATTTCCGGGATTGATTTTTTCATCTGCACGCAAGGAAATGTTGATAAGCTTGGTTGTGTGCTTAACAATCATATTGTAATGAAGATGTGCAATGCGAAGATGAGGTCCTCTGAGCCCTGCAACGTGACGGTCAACAAAAGAAGGTGCAGAAAGATAGGAAGCCATCCAGCGGTATCTCCAGATACCCTTGACAGTTGACACGGGAGCCTTAAGCACCATCACAATCATATCTTTCCAGTTGACAAGCCAGCGATAATAATCATACATCGTGTCTTTAAAGCCACGCCATTCTCTGTGCTTGAGTATGGCAGTATGCTCTTTATAAAGCTTACCGTAATTATCCATTATCCTTTACCCCTCTTTCCTTCTGAATTTTTTTGATTTCAAGACTTTCAACAAAAGCCTGAACTCTCGTACGAAGCTGACCAGAAGCTGATGCAGTATACTGTCTGTCAACAGCCGCCGTAGGCACACCGTAATCGTTGGTCATAACATAAGAAGCTAGTGCTCTTTCGTATCCCCAGTATTCACAGAATTTCAGCTGCTCGTACATAACACCGTCTGCATTATACTCTTCAACAAGCGCCTTTACATAATCACGACGCTCCTGAACCTTTTCGTGGCTCATATATCGGGGACACTGACTTGTTTTAAGATAATGCATACAAATCTGTGTAAGCACATCTTCGCCGTCTTTAATCACAATTTCCTGTCTGCCCGGCAAAGCTCCGAAGCAATATCTGTCAGCAACAACCAGAGCACCGCTGTCTTCAATAAGTGAAGTAAACTCAGGGTCATCCATCTCTGAACCTACCACAACAATTTTTGCTCTGAAATTCTTTTTAATATCCGGTTCTCTTGTTCTGAGCTCCTCAGCTGTCTCGCGAAGAGCAGGAAGAATAAGAGCCTTCGGGCAACAATATGTAACAAGATTGAGAATATGATATTCATATCCTGTAATTCTGGGGTTATCCTCTTTACGGTAATTGCCTATTTCTGTCATAAGACGGCAAACCTCATTGTGCTCCTCAACAGCCTTAAGGAGTGCATCATCTGATGTGTCAATACCGTAAATCTCACTCATTTTATCAAGAATCTTCAGTCTTGTCTGTTTTACATAGTGTCTGACTGTGTGCTCCTCTATTTTAAAGGGCATATCAAGAAAAGTCAGAAAAAACTTCTCTTCGGGAACCAGTTTCAGAAGCTCAAAATGCTCTGCAGTTCTGTTCATTTCCGAACAGGTTTCAGAAGCAAGTAAAGCGTTCAGGAAGTTATAACCGCCCTCAATTGCTCTTTCAAGTATAGCCTTTGAATAACCGCAAAGGAAATTACTCATATAATAAGTTGCAATATCCATTGAGCCTGTGCGAGGCGCACGAAGTCTAACAGAAAAGCAATTCCCGCAATTAAGCAGAACTTCGGGAATGTGGTAGCAGGTATAACCGAGAGCTATACCGCCGTCTTCTTTTGCTTTTTGTACGAGCTCATTGTTCGCATCCTGCAAAAGTTTTTCAAATTCATAAAGATGCTTTAAATCCTTCATATCCTTCTCCTATAATATTTCTATTTTTTTCAACGCTTCCTTTACTCCCTTTACTACGTTGGAATCATCGGGAAGCGTTATGATATTTTTACCCTCTATGTCATAGATAGCGAGGTTTTTATCGTTTTCTATATATGACAAAACAGGAATACCGTTTGTATTTATGTGAGGTATCACACTCTCGTCAGGAATACGGTTGACGATTGCACCTATTCTTTTATACATAACAAGTTCATCGGCAACACTCTTGATTGTAGAAATAACCTGAGTACCCTTTTTACTTGCATCTGTAATAAGAAGAAGATGGGTAACCTTTTCCATAACTCTGCGGTTAATCTGTTCAACGCCTGCCTCGCCGTCAATAACAACAAAATCGAAATCAGCTGACAGAATGCTGATAACCTCTTTGAGATAAGCATTTATTTTGCAGTAACAGCCTGCACTTTCAGGTCTGCCCACAGCGATAAAAGCAAATCCGTCAGTTTCCACAAGAGCATCAAAAATCTTATATCTTGCATCACCCAGAATTTCAATAGCTGCTTTGGTGTTTCCTGCTTCAACAGTGGCAACTATCTCTTTTCTGATGTCATCAATGGTAGTCTTTACATCTATACCAAGTGCAGTTGAAAGGCCCACGGCAGGGTCCGCATCAATAGCAAGTATCTTTTTATCAGGATAAGCCTCAACAAGAAGCTTTACAATAGTAGCGGAAACAGAGGTCTTGCCTACGCCGCCCTTACCCGAAAGAGCTATAATTACAGCATCGTTCTTCATAGATATATCTCCTTGTAGTACAATGGATTAATTATATCAAATAAAATACATTTTTTCAACACTTTTAGATATTTGTGCCCGGTGCAATATAATCAGATGTAAAGGTGTAACATCATTTTGTGTGTGCAAGCAGAATGATATTGTGTCCATCGGGTATAAGCACAAAAAAACAAAAGACTTCCTATGAAGTCCTTTGTTTTTGTCTGTACGTCTATTTTAGAATCATAGTTCAACAAATCGTAAGTGGCAGTGTTCATTCAGTCCGGAATTCTGAATTTTTCACCAGAGCATACTCCTGTTCGGTGATATGAAGAACAGAGCCGTGACGGGGTCTTAAGTGATTGAGAGAAAATTTGTTTTCATTGACTTTACTGAAATTAATAAGATCGGTTGTTTCCTGCATAAAATATCCGCCCTTTTTAAACTGATCAGCAATCATAACAAATCTGTCTGTACCGAGTATCCTGTATATACAATTGCCTTCCAGGGCAGTATCAGCAACCGAAACCTTATTATTTTCAGGCTCATAATAAGGACCGTCGGGTCTGTCTGCTACGCAATAGCAAATCGCTTCCTTTTCACCGTCAGCCTGAAAAAGATAATATTTTTCGTTA
>JAGBSR010000082.1 GCA_017631745.1 Clostridia bacterium
AATCGGCTTCGCTTATTTTAACTATTTTCCTCACAACAATGATTTACGGTGAAAATGTAAACCTGCAATTCAGTTACGAAATCCCTGATGCCGTTTATGAATATCAAGCAGGGGACACGGTGGAGTTTACTGTTAAGTGTGAAAATAAAGGCAAAGCTTTTGAAACATATCAGTGCGATAGTAGTGGTCCGTGGGTGGAGGCATCGATTTATCAGAAAGATGAAAACGGGAATTTTTACACACTTTATTATACCCATGCGTTTTTAGCTGATCAGGAGTATGTTCTTGATGGTGGAACCGTATATCTGATTAATCACGGTGATGTTTATGAAGAAACATATTCCTTTGTTATTCCCGAAGATGCACCGAAGGGCAAATATGCAATCAGCTTAAGCTGTTATGTTGATGATGATGACCGCCCTGAAAATAACGGTGATTACAAAGAAGTTTTCGAAGAATTTATAACAGTGAAATAATAAATCAATCTTGTTTACGGCACTCCGCTTTTTCGGCGGGGTGCCGATTGCTTTTTTGCAAAGATTTCCCCGCGTACCAACAAACGAGAAAAGGCGGGTAGGATTTAACCTACTCGCCTTAAGTTTGTCGCAATTCTGCATTATGCATTCAATTAGTCGGGATAGCCTGCAGGGTTTGTGCTCTGCCATCTCCAGGAGTCTTCGCACATCTCTTCGATGCCTCTTTCAGCCTTCCAGCCAAGCTCTTCATAAGCTTTAGAGGGGTCTGAATAACAAGTTGCAATATCACCGGGACGACGTTCAACAATCTTGTATTCTACAGTTACACCGCTTGCCTTTTCAAATGCCTTAACAACATCGAGAACGCTGTAGCCTGTGCCTGTGCCGAGATTGTAAACATCGAGACCGCTTTTTGAAAGAACTCTGTTGAGAGCTTTAACGTGACCAAGAGCAAGGTCAACAACGTGGATGTAGTCTCTGACGCCTGTGCCGTCGTGTGTATCATAGTCGTTGCCGTAAACGCTGAGGAAAGGTCTCTTGCCGATAGCAACCTGAGTGATATAGGGCATAAGGTTGTTGGGTACACCGTTGGGGTCTTCACCGATACGGCCGCTCTTGTGTGCGCCGATGGGATTGAAGTAACGAAGAAGTGAAACTGACCAATCGTTGTCTGACTTGAAAAGGTCAGCAAGAATGATTTCGATCATAAACTTTGTTGTGCCGTAGGGGTTTGTTGTGCCGCCTGTAGGCATTGTTTCCTTAAGAGGAGAAACATTGTTCATACCGTAAACTGTTGCTGAAGATGAGAAAACGATTTTTTTACAGCCGTTATCCTTCATAACCTCGCAAAGTGCAAGAGTACCGTTGACATTGTTGTCGTAATATTCAATGGGCTTCTGACAGCTTTCACCAACAGCCTTAAGACCTGCAAAATGAATAACTGCGTCAATTTTTTCTGACTTGAAGATATGGTCCATACCTTTTTTGTCGCGGATGTCGCACTCATAAAAAGCAAACTGCTTACCGCTAAGTTCAGCTATTCTCTTGAGAGATTCCTTTTTGCTGTTGTAAAAATTATCCACAACAACGATATCATAGCCTGCGTTCATAAGCTCAATGCAGGTATGTGAACCGATATAGCCTGCACCGCCTGTAACAAGAATTGACATATTCAATCACCTCGTTTATAATATATAAAGTTATTGGTTTCATTTTACATCACAATGAAACATATTTCAAGATGTTATTATATAAAAATTATCTTTTTAATAAAAGGAGTTTAATAAAATGCAGAATTTATCTGATATTTCCGTAATCAGAAGCGTTCTTGAAAAACACGGCTTCAACTTTTCAAAGGCGCTGGGACAGAATTTCCTTATCAATCCGTCGGTTTGTCCGAGAATGGCGGAATATTCCCTTGCCGATAAAAATACGGGCGTAATCGAAATCGGTGCAGGTATCGGCGTACTGACAGCAGAGCTTGCAAAGATAGCTAAAAAGGTTGTGTGCGTAGAGCTTGATACAAGGCTTCTGCCTATTCTTGATGAGACTCTTGCTGATTTTGACAACATCGAAATCGTCAATGCCGATGTTATGAAAACCGACCTTAAGGCTCTTATCGAAGAAAAGTTTCAGGGTATGGATGTAGTTGTCTGTGCCAACCTGCCTTATTATATCACTTCGCCTGTTATTACAATGCTTCTTGAAAGCAGACTTCCGATAAAGGCTGTAACCGTTATGATACAGAAAGAGGCCGCTGACCGTCTCTGTACCCCTGTAGGCTCACGGGACAGCGGTGCAATCACTGTCTGCACAAACTATTATGCAGAGGTTAAGCAGCTCTTTAATGTGTCCCGTGGTTCCTTTATGCCGGCTCCGAATGTTGACAGCACTGTTATAAGACTCGACATAAGAGAGTACCCTGCCGTAGAAGTCAGCGATGAGAAGAAATTTTTCAGAATGGTAAAGGCAGCCTTTGCTCAGAGAAGAAAGACTGCGCTTAACTCTATCAGCTCAGGAATGGGCTTGTCCAAGACTCAGGTAGGTGAAGCGCTGAGAAGCTCGGGCCTTGATGAAAATGTCAGAGCAGAAAAGCTGACAATGCAGGAACTTGCCCTTTTATGCGAAAATCTGTAAAAGAGAGCTGATAATATGAAAAGACTTTCAAATCTTTGTTATACCCTTACGGCCAAGGTTTTCATAGTGCTTCTGATATGGTTATTTTCCTGGCAGACAAGCATCTGCTTTGCCGAAACCACAGTGCTTTATATGGAAAATGATACGGCACTTAAAAATGTATGGTACCAGTGGGAAGACTTTGATTACAGCACATCCTTATATCTTCAGGATGAAACCGAAGAAGCCATTGATATGGTTCTGGAATATTGTCTTTATTATCACCGTGACATTACCGATAAAAATCAGCCTGTTATCGGCGCAGATGATAATTACAAGGTCATTACTCAGAGGCTGTCCTCTTACAAGGATTTTTACTTTGCAGTTGTCAATCATACCACAGACAGAACAGTTTCAAATATGGATGAAATCAATTACAAAAATTCCGGTATAGCCGTAAGACCTCTTTTTTCGGGCAAGGATGACAGCCTTCTGATTGTCAGAGATTCTCACAACCCATATTACGAAAGCGGTACTACAACGGAATATAACGAATATGCGGTAGAGGCTGCAAAAAAATACAGCGACAACTTTGATCTGTATATTTATTTCGGAGAGGATTTTTCTTTTGCGGCAGAACTTGATGATTATCAGGCACTTCACAGCAGAGTTCTTGACAGAGTGAAAACAGTGACAAGATTGGCTGCAGTTTATCTTTTGGCGGCAGGCGTTTTATTTACAATACTGCTGTTTGTAGCCGGCAGAAACGAGCCCGGCGGAAAGATATATCCCGGCCTCTCAGACCGACTGCCTAATGACATAAAATTATTCCTTTTTACAGTAGTGATAATATCTATGGCGGCGCTGTATGAAAACTCTCTGTATATGGCTCTCAGGGTTGATAGGTATGAAATGTGGCCTGCGTTTTCGTCTGAGTTTTATATAATCAGATCTTATGTTGCTATGCTTATCAATGTCAGTATGATACTGTGCATCGGCTGTACCATCAAACGCCAATACAGACTCGGTAGACTTTTTACCAATACATATATTTACAAGTTTTTCTTCGAAAGACAGAATTAATGCATAGTCCTGTGTATTAAATGCTCGGATTTATAAAAGAAATCAGTAAAGTGTAAACCTTTACAGCTGATTTTTGGCTGTAAAGGTTTTTTCTTACCTATGTTGAAAAAAGGGTTGAAAAAGTTAAAAACAGCGAGTTTTACACATCGAATATCTATTTGGGAAATAAAAAACCTTGTTTAAGTAAAGTTTTGAACTTTACTAACAAGGTTTTCAACATTTATTGTGAGGAATGTGTGAGGAATATTCATTTATACGTGCAAAACTGTATATGCACTGTGAAAGGGTATATTCTGTATATAATGTCAGTTGACTCTCAAAAAGCTCATAGGGTCAACGGTGATACCGCCAACGGAAACGGCCTCATTATTGTAATTGACATAAATTTCACTGCCGCCGCTGTAGACAGTACAGCTGACATTTTTCTTCACCTGCTCGTGAGAGGTTATTCTCTGGTCACGAAGATTTCCCAATACGTTTTTGGCATTTTCGTAAAGAAGTCTCGCCTGAGATAAAGAATTCATATAATGCATAGGGTCATTTTCTTTATACTCGCCGAAGTACCATTCATAGTGCGGTACGGCGCCGTATTCTATAGATTTCAGTATTGCGGTTGTGGGGTCGCTGCTGAGGTTGATTGCAGTAAAGCTGTAATCACATATGCCGTGCAACACCGCTTGAAGGAAGGGTACGCCCGTGCAGTAGATATTATCTTCAAGAGGACTTTTTTCGGGGATATTGATGATGCTGTCTGCATATTTGACAGTGTAAATATTAGGCGAAGAAACTGTGAGAGCACCGTGTGAAGAAATAGCGGTACAAAGAGAAGCGATATTTTCAAGCAGATTGCTGCGGCCAGTGAAATGGAATCTGCTGTAGTCTGAGAGGAGCAAGTGTCCGCAGTCTGCAAGACAAACACCCACAGAGTTGTTTCTCATTGTGCGGATAATACTGTCGGCATTTTTTTCTGCTTTTGCAGTGCCGATTCCGTAGGGATTTTCTTTGCCCTTGAGATTAATCGATCCCTTACCCGAATGTGAGAAAAGATTTTTATAAAGAGACAGGGAAAGAGCATTCCTTGAAGCAAAAGAAGACAGATAGGGTATATCGGCAGTGCCGTCATCCTTAAGCATAATATTGATATTGCCTATGCCCTTTGTGCTCAGAGCGGAAATCAGTTCGGTGATTTCTTCCTCTGAGGTAGCTATGCCCAGGTCTTCATCATTAGCAACAAGTGTGAGATTGAAAGGATAAGTGTCGCTGTTTATGTTGCTGTCTGTGAGCACGCCTTTTCTTATAAGAAGCTCACGGCAGGCTCCTGCCATGGTGATATAGTCGGCATTGTTTGAGCTGAGAAATCTGTAGCTCAGACTAAGCTCACCGCTATATGACTTCTTAGAAAGATATATTGTATCTTCATCAATGACGGTGGGTGTAATTTCAAATTCAGCACCCACACGGTTGTAAGAGATATTCTTTACCGCTTTGGTAGCTTTTACGGTAGCCACAGCTTCACCGCTGTCGATAAGGCACATAAATGCGCTGTCACCTGATTTCATACCGAATACGCCGATAGGTACATATCCGGTCTGTTCCGTAGTCTTGGCAATATCTTCGCCGTAAACCGGTAGCGAGATTTCCTCGAAGGCATCAGCTTGTCCCTTCGTATCAAGAATTACGCCGGAAGCTGAGGGTAGTAGAATGAAGTCACCTTTCTTGCCCTGAGTCTCAGCACCGAAGCAGGGGAGCAGGTATAAAGAGCGAAGATATATTTTGGCTGAGGAGTTGTCTTCTATTTTATTGCAATCGACCTTTGCCGAAAAGCTGCCGTCTGAAAGTGTGAGACTCAGAGGTATTGTCAGGTCGATCTTTTTGCCGTTGTCAAGGCTCTTGCGGAAGGTATAATAAATAACAACTCCGCTTTCGTCTGCTTCATATCGGGCGCAACCGAGAGCGAGAGAGTCTCTTTGTGAGTTAAGGGTATATATATTGCCCTTGATTATGATGTCTGCAATAAGGTTGGCTGATTTTTCCTTCGTTTTTTCCGAGGGGAGTGAGCGCCACATCTTGCCTGAGATTGTATCAAGAATGCAGACAGCGAGAGTCTTTTCGTCAAGATACATTTCGAGCATACCTGACGAAGTAATTTTTTTCAGTGATTTTGTTTTTGCTGCAGATAAGAAAATATTGTCATCGTTTTGAGTACTGACGGTGAGAACCTCTTTATCCGAAAGCCCCATCTTTTTGGTTTCTGCAGTGATACCGCAACCGATCAAAGCAAATACCGTCAGCAGCGCAACAAGGCAGACTGTTATATATTTTAACTTAGACATAATTTACACCTCACAAAACTGTGTGAGAGTATTATAACATATTTTTCCTGAAATTGCCATATAATTTGCATCAGGACATTGCCTTTCGCATATATATGAGTATTGCTTTTTCTCTTCGTGAAACCTGCACCTGAGACATTCCGAGCTCTTTGGCGGTTTTGACCTGTGTCAGACCCTTGAAATAACGAAGCTCAATAAGTCTGCGATCCCGTTCTTCGAGAGAGTTCACAACGGATTTGAGAGCGAGCTTTTCGGATATGGCTTCTTCCGGGGCGTCTGTGGGAATGTCAAGCTGAACAGTACCCTTTTCATCTGTGGCGGTAAGGGAGATAACGGGCATCGAAACTGTGATAAGCTCTGCCGCCTGAGAGATATCTACTCCTAATCTTTCGGCAAGCTCGCTTACTGTGGGCTCTCTGCCGAGCTCCAATGCCATTTCTTCCTTTATACGCATTGCGTGGCGCGCCTTTTCTTTAAGACTCCTGCCGATTTTTACAGCGCCACCGTCGCGGAAAATTCTTTTGATTTCACCTAAAATTACGGGCACAGCGTAGGTGGAAAAGGCGAAGCCTCTGCTTGAGTCGAAGTTATTTGCTGCTTTTATAAGTCCTATACAGCCTGCCTGAAAAAGGTCGTCGTATTCAACGCCTCTGCCTCGGAATTTATTGGCGCAGGCGTGGACAAGGCCGTAGTTTTTTTCAATAAGCTCCTGATTTGAAATATTACTTTCTGTCAATAACTCCTCACTCCTGACTTGTCATAGTCTTTTGCCCCAAATTCGTTTTTCCATTGTTACGGTTGTTCCCGTATCAGGCTTTGAGGCAACTCTGACTTTATCCATAAAGGATTCCATAACCGCAAAGCCAAGTCCTGCTCTTTCTTCGCCTGCCGTTGTATACAGAGGCTCCATAGCTTTTTCGATGTCGGCTATGCCCACACCTTTGTCGCGGATTTTGATTCTGATAATATTATTTTCAAATATGCTTACAGTTATGTAAATTTTACCGCATTTTTCTTTGTAGCCGTGTACTATTGCATTGGTAACGGCTTCGCTGACAGCGGTTTTTATATCGGTGAGCTCTTCGATATTGGGGTCGGTACAAGCGATAAAGGAAGATACCGCCACACGGGAAAATCCCTCGTTTATACTGCGCGAATCCATTGTAAGTTTAAGTTCGTTGATGATATCCATTTATACAACCTCCTTTTGTTTTATTTCGCCGAGCTTTTCAAGGCCTGCAAGTACCATAACCTTATATGCTCCCGGTGAGAGATTTTCAACTCTGATTCTGCCCTGAACGGTTTTCATAAGCTTATATCTGCCCATAACAAGACCTATGCCTGATGAATCCATAAATGTAACAGCAGAAAAATCAAGGACAAGCAGTGCAGGATGCTTGTGAATTATGGCGTCGTCTATGCTTGCTCTTATGAGGGATGCACTGTGATGGTCTATTTCTCCGCTGAGATAGACCCGTATTTCTTTTGGCTTATATTCTATTTTCGCTGACATAATAACCTCCTTAAAATAAATAATCCCTTATGATAGCATTAGTATCATAAGGGATAAAGTATGCAGTTTTTGCCGAATAAGGTAAGGGGAAGAAAAAATATTAATCTTTCATATTTCTTATTTCGCTTACAAGATAAAATGAGCCTGTTACTATAAGTACAGAATTATCATCTGTAAGAGACAGCGCCTTTCTGTAAGCTTCGGCAGGGTCCGGGACAGAGAAGACATTTTTGCAGTAATACTTTGCACACTCAGCGAGAATCTCGGGAGCTTCACCTCGTATAGGATCTGTGAGAGTGAATACGATATTTTCAGCAAGGGAACCTATGACGGAAAGAGCATTAGTGTAGTTCTTATCCTTCATAAAAGACATAAGCAGTGTTATCTTTTTGTCTGTGAGGTATTTATCAGCCATAGCAGACAAAGCTTTTATGCAACCCTCGTTGTGTCCGCCGTCGAGGATGATGAGAGGCTCTTCTGAGAGTATTTCCATTCTGCCGGGAATGGTGAAATTATAAATGCCCTGAGT